>CAIYUD010000252.1 GCA_903929325.1 uncultured Opitutia bacterium
GGTACAAGGCGAGGTTCAATCGTGGCCAATCCAGGTTGTGAACGGTTACGAATGTGTAGTTTCAAAACGTATGAAGGTGAATTCATGCCAGGACGGCGAAGAACCCTATCAATATCTAAACCCGCATAAAGTGCCAACTCTCTGGCCCACTCAGCATTCGAAAAGACAACTTCCGTTAAAGCCGCACGATCGAGCGGCTGTGAGGCTGGCCGAATACGGACCCGCAAAGAAGCCCCGGAAATATCCAAGCGACCATCAAAGCAGTCCCGCAAAGAAACGGACTCCCATTCACGGTGGAGCTGCGGATAACCCGCACGTGCTCCCGCAAGAAATGCTGCCGCAAGCTCAAGCGCACCCGACTTAACTCCCTCGCGGTTAACTTCAGGAGGTAAATCAATCACCGCGGGAAGATTACGTACGGCCTGTTGCGGATAACCAACACCGACAAAGGGGACTCCATCTGAACCCAAAAGACGCAACTGTGGTTTGCCATCTGCTTGCAAGACTTCCAATCGTCCGACCGCCAAGCGCTCATGGAGATCAATATCGATTGTGCCATTACCCAACCGACGAACTTTAGCCGAAAGCACCTGTGGTTCAGCCTCAAGTGCATGGCGAATAGTGGCGACGTCTTGGGCGCCTTCTGCACCTGCGGGCGAGACCGCACGTCGAGCGACGCTGTCAGGCAAGAAACCATCGGTGCGGAAACGAATAGCGACCGTATTGGCAGGTCCAACTTCGCTGTCTAATGCAAACCAGACCAAGGCAATCAGAAGAATAAAGAACGCCCCAACGAGAGTTCCCGAAATCCAAGAACGGGCAACCCGTCGACGGCCCGTCGCTGTTTGCGGGACGCGCTGGACATCTTGCGGGACAAAACGACGCCAGTCGCGGTCATCCGGGCCACGGTAAGCCTCGCGATGGTCGAATCCAAATAACCGACGAAGAAAAGCGGTGAACATTAGGTGGCAGGGTTGGACCGCTTTATGGCGCCACGGGACATCCGTGAAGCCAACTCAGGGTAACTGATTCCACAACAGGCAGCACAGTCTGGAAGCAAACTCGTTTCAGTCATGCCGGGCAATGTGTTAATCTCTAAAATATGGAAGGTACCCGTCGGAGAGAGAATAATGTCAACCCGTGCAAAATCACGACACCCGCAAACCTTGAAGGCTTCTTCGGCCGCTGCTAAAATCTTAGCGGTAATTTCAGGCGAAAGAATCGCTGGGGCAATATGCTGTGACCCGCCAGGCGCATACTTGCTGTGATAATCATAAACGCCACTCGGAGAGACAATCTCAACAACCGCTAAAGCTTTTCCTTCGAGTAATCCCACCGTTAATTCACGACCCGAAAGATTCGGCTCTGCCATCCAGCGACCCGAACCTAACGAGCTCAATACGTGCTGAACTTGCAACTGCCCTTCCGCACGGTGCAATCCAACGCTGCTCCCTTGATCAACGGGCTTCACAAAAATAATGGGCCCAAGACGGCCGAGCAAAACTTCAACCGTTGGCGGCGATGCACCATCAAAAGAAATTTCATCCGCAACAGGCAAACCAACGGCACGCAACTTAGACTTTGTCGCCACCTTATCCATGCAAAGCCGACTCGCAGCTGCACTAGAACCTGCAAACGCAATACCACGAGCTTCCAATTCAGTCTGCATCTGGCCGCCTTCACCCCAGCCTCCATGGAGCATGGGCAGAACGACGTGTTTTTGCGCATCCAGCCAATCGGGTAAAGCGTCTGACTCTAAAGTTACTAGGCGCGAACCTGGCAATGCCCGCGCGACCGCGGCACCCGAACGGAGCGACACTTCGCGTTCCGACGAACGGCCACCACAAAGAATGATAAGTTCGCGCTGACTCATAACAAATCCCTCCATTCTTTCCCAAGTGCGATAATTTCAGGCTCAAGCTCAATCCCGCGTTCCGCCTTAACCACTCCACGAACACGACGAAGGAGCAAGAGGACATCCGCAGCAGTCGCTTGGCCTGTATTCACAATAAAGTTAGCATGGATTGGGGAAACTTTTGCCCCACCCTGTACGTCACCCTTAAGGCCGCTCATTTCAATAAGACGGCCCGCCTTATCGGCCGGCGGATTACGAAAGACACAGCCAGCGCTCGCATCGCGTGGTTGCGTTGCACGACGCTTGGTCGCCATCACTTCCATCTTCGCACGAATATTACTTGGCTCATCGCGACCCTCTGCATTGAGAACGGCTGAAAGAACCACTGCGCCGTGAAGTTGTGGGCAATCGCGATAAGTGGCATCCAATCCTGAACGCTTTGCCGTACGCACATGGCCGTCGAGCCCGAGCCATTCGACCGACTCAACACGGTCAAAAATCCAACTACCCATGGCCCCAGCATTCATACGCAAAGAACCTCCAACTGTACCGGGAATGCCTTCGAGAAATTCAAAACCTGCCATGCCTTCACGGGCAGCAAATCCACAAAGTTCTTTCAGACGTACACCTCCGCCCACCTGCAGCCGTGAATCGTCAACTTTACGTACAAGCCCCCAGTGCTCCGAGGAAAGGTGGATCACTAATCCGGGGTAACCATCATCGGGCACAAGCAGGTTTGAACCGCGACCGATGGTGAAGACGGGTAAATCACATTCAGCAGCGGCACGAAGCAATGCTACGCAATCCTCAACCGTTGCAGGTTCTGCATACCATTCTGCCGCTCCACCGACCCCCAAGGTCACACGCCGTGCCAATGGTTCATGACGGCGAAGTACGGTCAGAGCGGAAAGGAAGGGTGTTACACGATTCGCAAAATCTGCGGGCGCATGCGGCGCAACAGGAGCCCGCCAGCAATCACGGGCAAAAGCTGTAGCGTCTTTTTCGATATCGCCCGCTCCGACAAAAGCCACAATCGCATCATTATCTCTTACCAACGCCTTTAAGATTTGCGGTAATTCCGTACGCTTCTGGATAAGCTGGAATTTTTTATCCCCTGTGCTTGATAAAATACTGTCGGAACTGCCACCTTCTATCGGCGTTTCACCCGCTGCATAGACTGGCAAAATAAGTACGTCATCAGCGACGGAGAGTGCTTCACGGAATGCCGCCGCGTATTGGCGCGTTCGCGTATGGCGATGCGGCTGGAAAACAACAATCAGTTTTCCTAAATGCGTTTCGCGTAAAAGACCCAACAAGGCAGCAATTTCTGTTGGATGATGTGCATAGTCAGCCAACACGCGTAAACCTGGCCGTTCGAAAAGTGTA
>CAIYUD010000253.1 GCA_903929325.1 uncultured Opitutia bacterium
GTAATGCCCGCGACCCTGTACACATTCAGTCCGAGGATACCGGTGTAGCCCTCCATGGTGACCGTGTAGCCATTAAGATGGACCCACCGCGTCGTCGTGAAGCCGGCGATTGGGGCACCGGACGAGTCACCCGCATCATCAAACGTGCTTTCACGACAGCCGTCGGAACCTTACGTCGTACACGCTTAGCGTGGTATGTCATCCCCGACGACCCTCGGATCGTTCGCGAAATTGTCGTACGTGATCCCGCAAGCTCAGGCCTCAAACCCCTGCCGAAAGTCGAAGACAAGGTTGTGCTTCGCCTCGACCCTTGGGAGCGACGCAATACCAACCCTACCGGCACGCTCATTGAAGTCCTCGGCGTCACCCACACGCCTATGGCCGAGTATAAAGGTATTCTTCGTCAGTACCGCCTCGAACCTGAATTCCCTGAAGCCGTCGAAGCAGCTGCCCGCGCCTTCCCGTCCAAAGTTCCCGCTACAGAAATTAAAACGCGCGCAGACTTCCGCGAAGTCCCCACGATCACCATCGACCCGGATGATGCGAAGGACTTCGACGACGCTCTGTCCGTACAGACGTTACCCGACGGCAATATCCGCATCGGCATTCATATTGCCGACGTCTCACACTACGTGCGCGTCGGCACCGCACTCGACACGGAAGCACGTAGCCGCGGCAACTCCACCTACCTCGTCGGCACGGTTATACCGATGCTACCACATGCACTTTCCAGCGGGCTCTGTTCGTTGGTCGAAGGCGAAGACCGCTTAGTTAAATCAGTACTCGTCGATTTCTCGCCTGAAGGAAAAATCCTGAAGTCTACTTTTGCCAATGCGGTTATTTGTAGTCGGAAGCGTCTAACTTACAAACAGGCCCTAGGCTTCCTGAAAGCAGACAACAACGCCGCCATCCGGGCAATCCCTTCACCCCCTGCACACCAGACGGGCTCTCCCGGAAAGCCCCTCTCAGAGATGAGTGAGTCTGATATTAACTTAGTCCGCGATATGGTGCGGACGCTTTGGCGCATAGCTGACCGCATGCGCAAGGAACGTTTTGCTGCCGGATCGCTCGACCTTGATATGACGGAAGTTAAAATGTTCGTCGATAAGGATGGCTGGGCGGACCGTACCGAAATTGTCGTTCACGACGAATCTCACCAACTCGTGGAGGAGTTTATGCTCTTAGCCAACGAAACGGTGGCCGAACAATTAACCAAAGCGCGCATCCCGCACATCTCGCGGGTTCACGACGAGCCTGATCCTGAAAAGCTGACCATGCTTCGTGATTCGCTGGCGATTGCGAACGTACGGGTTGGCGACCTCACGAAGCGCTCCGAGATGGTTAAGACCTTAGCTATTTTGAAGGACCGTGATGATGGACATATTTTACGCGTCCAACTCCTCCGGTCCTTACGCCAAGCTTGCTACCGGCCTGCTGCAGATGGCCACTACGGCCTGGCGAAGCGCCACTACAGTCACTTCACCTCCCCGATCCGTCGTTACGCCGACTTAGTTGAGCACCGCATCCTTGACGGCTGGATGACCAAAAATGGTATTCCTTCGGCGTCGTCGGAAATTACCCGCACGCCGGGTATTGGCGATCTGGCTCAGACCTGCGACCACATCTCTATCACAGAGCGGAATAGCGCAGAAGCAGAACGGGATTCTAAGAAAGTGAAGCTCCTCGAGCTGTTTGAGCGCGAAATGGCACGTCCTGATAAACGTCCATTCGAAGCCCGCATCATGGAAGTCAAAGCACACGGCTTCATGGTCGAGCTTACCGCATCGCAGGCCTACGGCCTGGTGCATATGACGACGCTCAACGACGACTTCTACCGCATGCACCCTGATGGCAATGCGCTCGTCGGACGTCGCAATGGACGCGTCTACGCCGTTGGCGCCTCTCTTCAAGTCACTGTCGACAAAGTGGACCGCTTTAAACGCCAGGTGGACTTCCGTGTCTTTGAAGAAGCCTATAAGCCGACACGCGGACCTGAGCGTCGTAAGGGCGGTCGCTAAAATCGTCTTGCACCCCCCCCGACGGAATTAAAGAAATTTGCATGCGCCAACCCCTCGCATGTTTAGCTTTATTGGTCTGCACCTTTGTCGGTGCAGCCGAAGAAACGCCTGCGCTCGATCCAAAGGTTCAAGCAGTGTTGGATCGCGCTGCTAAAATAGAACCGCGCGCGGGCACCGTCAGCATCGAAGGCGCAAACGCTAAACTACATTTAACCGAAGCCTATCGGTTTTTAGGTCCCGACGACGCTCGCTTCGTACTTTGCGACGCCTGGGGCAATCCACCCACGATTGGTAACGGACTGAAAGGCCTGCTGGTACCTAAAGGTTTTCACCCGTTACGTGCAGGCGCTTGGGCGGTGGCGATTCGCTACGAAGCCTGTGGATTCGTTAAAGACGATGACGCTGGTGAAATTGATGCGAAGAAACTTAAGGAAGAATTCATAGAAGCCGAAGAAGAGCACAATCCTGAGCGCGTCAAAGCTGGCTATGGCGAGTTATGGATGGTGGATTGGGCCGAACCGCCACGTTACGACAAAGATCGGCATATTATTTTCTGGGCGAAGCGCATGTCGGAAAAACGTGAAGGTACCAGTGAAGATAGTTTAAATTACGAGGCGCGCTGTCTGGGCCGCCGTGGCCTACTCTCTCTCAATGCAATCGGTAGCATGAGCGAGTTCACACAAATCAAAGGCGCCATGGATGGAGTCATTGCCCAAGCTCAGTTTGCCGAAGGCGAACGTTATACAGACTTCAACGAGGATACTGATCACGTTGCTGAATACACCGTACTGGGACTCGTCGCCGCAGGCACGCTTGCGAAAATTGCCGCCAAAGGCGGACTACTTCTGCTCATCGCGAAGTTTGGAAAAATTCTCATCATTCCCTTTATCTTCTTCTGGAAGTACATCAAGGGAGGTGCGCAATGGGTCTGGCGCAAAATCCGCGGAGAAAAAAAGGATCAGGAAAAATTCCTAAGCTAAGCGCAGGAATAGACGCCACCAGGACTTCGCATAATCCCAGGCTGCTTTACCGATACGTAAGCGTCGCGCACGGTCATCGGTCCACGTGACGGGGATCTCTACTACACGTCCACCGGCACGCTGCAGGCGAACCATCACTTCTCCACCAAAGGCGAATCCGCTCGCGTTTACGTTTAAAGGGAGTCCGAGAAATGCTTCTGTCTTTATCAACTTAAGCCCGCAACCCGGATCGGAAAGTGCTGAGCCTGGTAACAACTTCCAAAAGAACGACAACGTAAGGGAGAGAAATGATCGACCAGGGCCACGTCCAATAATCTTTGACTGCGGATGCCAGCGTGAACCGACAACCGCATCCGCCTGACCCGATTGAATCAAGGCGAGCCCACGCACCAGTGCTTCAGGGTCGGTGGCCATATCAGCATCACAGTAAGCCAGGACGTCGCAGTCTTGATGGTGAAGTCTCCAAGCGCGGTGAATGGCTAAACCTTTATCAGGAAAATCCACTGCGGTAACACACGCGACACCGGCAGCCTTAGCAACGTCGGGCGTACGATCGACTGAACCGTTGCTAGAAACGAGAATGGTTACGGCTTCTAACTGCGCCGCTTGAAAACATCCTCGTAAGCGAGCCAGCGAGGGACCCAGGCGGCTCTCTTCGTTGTAAGCAGGGATGACAACAAGCAGTCGGGGCATCTTAGCGAACGGCTTGCCAGGCAGCCTTGGCGCGCTCGAGCATCTGCTGCGGTGCGAGGCCATGAGCGGCACGCAGTGTGGCTACATCCGTCGCATGTCCGACAAACTTATCAGGCCAGCCTAGACGAACAACCGATGCGCCAGCTGATTTTTCTGAAAGTATTTCCAACACGCCCGTTCCAAATCCACCCGTGATGGCAGCGTCCTCGAGCGTGACAAAGAGCTTCGCGGCTCGCGCTTGTTCAGCGAGTAAAGTGCTGTCGATCGGCTTCGCAAAACGTGCGTTAACCACCCCAACCGATACACCCGTCGCAGCTGCAAGGGCATCAGCCAAGACCAAGGCATCCGGAACCATTGAACCAAGGGCCCAAATCTGAATGTCAGTTCCCGCACGCAAAACTTCAGCCTTACCAATGGGGAGAACTGCAGGCGAAGACTTGATTGCTTTTCCGGCGGCAGGACCGCGGGGGTAGCGAATGAACATCGGGGCCGCAGCGCGCAGTGCCGTGTGTAGCATGTCAGCGAGCTCATCCTCGTCTTTCGGCTGCATCACCGTGGCATTCGGAACGCACCGAAGATAAGCGATATCAAAAAGTCCGTGATGCGTAGGCCCGTCGCTCGGTGAAACGCCGGCGCGGTCCATACAGAAGGTCACAGGCAAGCGCTGCAGGCAGACATCATGAATAACCATGTCGTAGGCACGCTGTAGGAAAGTTGAATAAATCGCACACACCGGACGCAGATCACGGGCAGCCATACCTGCGGCGAAGAGTGCGGCGTGCTCTTCGGCAATACCGACATCGTGGTACTGACCCGGTAGTTCGCGCTTAAGTTGAGAGAGACCCGTGCCCGAGGGCATTGCAGCGGTGATGCCGACGACGCGGGAATTAGCCTTAGCCTCGCGCGCGAGAAGCTCACCAAAGACATCCTGCCAAGACTTGGGAGCACCAGGCTTGCCCGATGAAAGGGGGTCGCCGGTTTCAGGATCAAAGGCAGCAGTACCGTGGAATTTTTCGGGATTACCAAGGGCGGCATTTAAGCCACGTCCTTTTTCGGTATGAATATGGAGAATGACTGGACCCGGCGCATCTTTGCAAAACTGCAAATAGCGTTCGAGCGTCGGAAGATCATGGCCGTCAATCGGACCAATGTAGCGCAATCCGTAATGCTCAAAGAGGGATGAGTTACGCGTAAAGAGGTCTTTGATTTCACGCTTCAACGTGCGCCCAAAATCAAGCAGCGCGCGACCCGATTTGCTCTTATTCAGAAGCTTCTTTAGGCCGCGTTGGGATTGATTGTAGGAGCGGGTGACAATCACGCGACTGAGCATCTCGGCGATAGCACCGACATTACGGTCAATCGACCATTCGTTATCATTCAAGATAACGATGAGGCGTTTACTTGAAGTGGCCGCGTTATTAAGCGCCTCCATCGTCACGCCACACGTCAACGCAGCGTCACCAATGACTGCGACGACATGGGAGTCTTCATTAAGACGATCGCGGGCATTCGCAAAGCCCGTGGCAGCGGATAAAGCCGTACCAGCGTGGCCTGCGCCAAAGGCATCATGGATGCTCTCCTCGCGGGTTAAGAAGCCACTGAGGCCACCCGTCTGCCGGATGCGGTCAAAGCTCTCGCCATTGCGACCCGTCAAAAGCTTATGCACATAGCCTTGATGGGCGACGTCGAAGACAAATCGATCGCGGGATGAATCGAAAATTCGGTGTAGGGCTAATGTTAACTCAACGACACCAAGGTTAGGACCGATGTGACCTCCATTGCGTGCGGTGACCGCAATCAGACGCGCACGAATTTCGCCAGCAAGCTCAGGTAGTTGGTCGGCGGAAAGAGCCTGGACGTCTGCCGGGCCCTTAATGGCATCGAGTAACGCCATAGGTTAGCTTGCAGAGTCCTCGTCGGAAGAAAGCTCTTCGATGCGCAGCTCAGCCGAACGGAGTTTTTCTTCGCAGGATTTCAAAAGTTGCATGCCCTCTTCGTAGCGTGCCACGAGTTTATCTAAAGGGATGTCGCCTGACTCCATCGACTCGACCACGGCTTCAAGGCGCGCCAAGGCATCCTCGAGTGACTGTCCCTCAGGGCTCTTGGGGCTTTTAGGCTTTTTTTCAGCACTCATGGGTTACCCATACCCTCTCTAAACCGTCATCACGGGGCAAGAATGGAAAATGCCGTGCACGGAGAAATGCTTTTGCCTCATCTTCCTGCTTCCCGCTTCCCGCTTTCCTCTTGTCTCTACCCCTTCCCGCTTCCTGCTTTCTTCTTCTCTCTACCCCTTCCCGCTCCTTGGCAGCCTCCCCTTAATCAAACTTCGTCAAGCTAGCGACCGTCTTGGCGTCCAGTCGACGTACCAGTGCTTTGGCTAGATCCGTACATGCCAACAAATCGGCCAGGTCAAGAACGGCATGGTGCGTATGAATATAGCGCGAAGGTACACCCAAGACAATCGAGGGAACGCCCAGGCCGTGCGATTGGAAGGCACGCGCATCGGTACCACCCGAACGACGAACGGTAACTTGGTGGGGAATATTGAGTTCTTGGGCAACAGCGACTGCCAGATCGACCAATCGCGGCGACATAATGGCGGTCGGATCATAAGCACGAATTTGTACGCCACCACCCAAACGCCCTTGAGATTCAGCGTGATTTAATCCGGGAACATCGTCCGCGGGTGGACCTTCCAAAACAATGACGACATCGGGATCAACTAACCGAGCTGCGGTGACCGCTCCGCGACAACCAACTTCTTCCTGTACCGTCGCAACTGCATGAAGTGCACACGGCAACTTCGCACTGGTACCATCAAGCTCGCGCGTCGCCAGAACGAGTGCGGCCATACCTGCACGATTATCAAAAGCTTTACCGGCAAAGAGACCAGCTTCCGCCAAAGGCGTGAAGGGACCATCGGGGACTACGGGGTCACCCAAGCGCACGCCGGCTTTCAATGCGCCCTCGAGCGATCGCGCACCGATATCGACAAAAACCCTGTCGACGGTGATAGCCTGCGCTCCGCCTTGATGCGGGGGCATGGCAGCAACGATACCGCTCAACTCACGCCCAGTACTGCGACATAAAATTCGTAGGCGTTGGGCAGCAAGAACGCCGTCAGGCCACCCGCCAATCGGTACGAGGCGGAGAAATCCGTCATGGGTGATGGATTGAACGAGAAAACCAATCTCATCCATGTGAGCGGTTAAGACGACCTTGGGGCCTTTAGTGGCCTTCGGGGCAAGCGCTGCCGAACCTAAACCGTCGAAAGAAGCCTTTCGACCTTTGAGCTCAGACAAGAAACAACGACGCACCGCATCCTCATGTCCAGAGGTGCCATGGGCTTGCGAAAAAGTTTCGAGGAGACTGATAGCCTCGCGCGTACGGTTTGCACTCATACCAAGAAGCGTGAGAACGGAGCCGTTCTTCGCAAGCCTCTGTCAATCAAGCCGCTGAATTAACGTACAGGCTTAGGCGTAACGACGGGGGCAACCACAGGCTCAGGCTTTGGATCCGCGGGGATAACGAATAAAACGAAATCAGCTTCACGGGAATTACGCGAAATGGGAACCGGGTGAATAATGAGGAATGCGCGGGACCCAGGTGGGAGACCGCGAACGGAATCAATCAACTGAACATCATCACCTGACTTAGCGAGCATGAGCCTGAGTCCAAAAAGACTGTCTGGACCCACCGCAGGCCGTACCAGGGCGGACTGACCAGAGGCCAAGGTGCCATTATTCCCGCCAATGGTCGCTGAAAGACTTTCGCGGCATAGATTATAAACAAGGATGCTACCAACGGGCAGTACAGCTTCCGAGGTATCGATAACTGTCGGCCGTACATTTTCCCACGTCTTTGCACCAACGGGATTATAAAGGACGATCAGAGAGGATGTTGTTTCGGGCTTACGCTGCAGGGTGCCAATTTCATCGTAGGCCTTTTCAGGCGGCCCTTTAGCACCCGCGGTTGCAGGGGGCGCAGGGACTTCTTTTTCAATGACAAGCTTAGCGTCGACGGGAATCTCCGCAGGGAAAGTGACTTGCTGGACGGAGTTGAGGTTCGTTGCGCAGGCAACTCGAGTGTACGCCTTCAGCAATGGCGAGTTAGCGGGCAACGGTGCAGGTGGAGGTGGCGGGCGGAAATAGATTTCTGTTGGTGGGAGCTCCTTGGGATCTGGCTCCTCCATAATCAAGAGTCCACCTGGACTACCTGCCCCACCTCCAATTTTTTTATAGCGACGCTCAGGATCATGTCCTAGCGCCAGCACACGTACGACAAAAGGTGGTGGCGGAGTCTCCACTGGACGCGCAGGTAATGTATCAGCCGCTGAAACCCAAACTGAGAGAAGTAAGCATAGGCTATGTCGCATAATCTTAAATCTCGTTCGGGCTTAACCAGCGGAACTGCACAATACGGAAGCGACGTCCAAGGTCGGGACGTAAATAAGTACGCACGCCCGAGGCATTGGTCGTAAAGTTGAGCTTTGGATTAAGCGCTGAAGCGGGTGAGTCATTATCGGGGTCCGCTGGGTTAGGCATGCGCTGAACAACCATCTCGCACCAGGCTTCCGCAAGTTTGCGAGCACCCGAGTTATCGGTCGCCTGGCCGTAAGCGCGAATTGTAAAGGTATCAGAGCGCGGCGTCATTGCCGGTGCAAGCTGTTGAAGAATGTCAGATTGCAATAAATACCCAGGCGCACCAGCTGAACGGTGGGCAACGCGCGCTTCACCACGCGGACGGAATCTTTTTGCATCTTCCATGTCTGCATAGTCAGCAGCACTGTCGCGCTGAATCAACGCGGGCGTGCCGTTGTAGGTAGTATTGGTTGTCGAAGAGGCTAAGGGTGTACCAAAGTTATCGTTTAGACCTGACTTCTCAATCGCCGCCTGGAGCGCACCCATATTGGATGGGTCTGTGTAAGCCGCACCAGTAATTGTTCCAGCGGGCACGGTCGCAGTGAAACCTACAGGCTGAAGGCGACGGTTCACAAAATCGGCTAAGCTTAAAAACGGACCGCGCTTGCGCACCTCGGCGACAATGTTGGTCGCCAAAGTTTGAATTTCAGCGTCGGTCAACGAGCGGTAACCGGCCCAGACATTTTTATCAAACGAAGCTGCGGTGACGGCGCCCTGGACTTTGCCCTGTTGCGGACGCAGATTCCGAGGGAAAGGTGTGCCGGTGCTATCCGCGCCACCCAGGACCGTGGGCACCTTGAGGTTGCGTGCGGAAGATAGGAAAGCCGTCCAGGCTTTGACATTCGTTGAATTAATATTGAAGGCACCGGCTACGGCAGTCGAAGCCGATGCGTAATAGAGCGAAGGAATTGCGGGCGTGTAAGTCATTGCGACTGAATCAGGCACGAGCTGCTTCGATCCAAGCGTTGTGATACGTGCGTTCGGGAATGCTGTGGCCGTGGTCCAAGGTGCATTCACCGATGTCCAACCATTATTACCGTAGGGTATCGTGGAAAGGAACCAGCTATCCCAAAGTGCGGTGTTTAATTCGAAGGCATGGTCATAGATGAAATACGAATTAGTAGTGATTTCATCCCGCTGTAAGGCAGCAGTTGGTAAATCATTAAAGTTACCGCCGAGTGCCGTGCTGGAAACGAGCGTGGTCTGCGCGTCGGTAGCCGTTGTTAAGAATATTTCTGCGGTACTCGCAGGGCTGGATGGGTCGGCAAAACTGTTACCCAAAGAAAGCGATGGCTGCCAAGCAAAGATACTGAACGGTGCGTGTTGGAATTGTCCGAGCGAAACCACACCGAGAGTGTCATTCGGTAAATCATACAATGTGTAGACGTGATTTGCTGAAGCATTCGTCGCCGAGAAGAAAGGCGTTGCGCGACGACGACCTGAAAAATCGAACGGTGCGTATTGATTATCGGTATAGATAATCGGGTCGCGATCATTCGTCCAAATACCAAAGGAGCGATCATGGCTACCACGACGCCAGACACAGAGATCCCACGGCGAGCGCACAAAGCGAGGCGCCCGGATATTATTCTGCACAAAAAGATTATACTGCCGATTATTCCCCCAGCCAATCACTGTAAAGGGGCCTCCAAGTCCTGTAACGACACTTCCTGTCAACGGATTGGCTGAAGGGCTGGACGCGGCAACAGGTAGCGAGCCAACCGTACCGGTCTCGTCGTGCCACATCAGGCGGTAGTTAATAGATTCATAACGGCTAGGCGCAAGTACGGGGCCTGGGGAAGCGCCCTTGATATCGGTATAGGCAACAGCCGTTTCACCGGCACTAATCCAGCGACCCATGTTACCGCGTTGGTATCCATCACTGTCCATCATCTGGTAGGCTTGGGTACCGGTTCCATCTAACAAGTAAGACTGACCTGTCATATTTTGATACGGGTATCCAGGCGTCATCACGTTATACTGCAGCGAGAAGTCATAGCCACCACCTGGGCCCGTCGCGAACTGGTACGTCGCATTCACGCCGCCAGCAATTTTAGCGTAGGTTGCAAAGTCCGTCGGATCACCTGGAACACCCGTAGAGGGAATAATTGTGAGTGCTGCTTTAAAATAGGGTGTTGGGTTGGCTGCTGAGACCAGGGGCGCGGCTGCTAAAACCTGCGAGCCGCCAGAAGTATAGGGTCGTATGATGGACGTACTCATCGTTCCCGTATTGGCAGTCGGCGCACTAAACACCAAAGCTTCGCCAGGCTTGAAGTCTGTGGCAGGAACAACAAAGGCCATGGCGCTTAAGCCTGGATTCCATTGTGTTTGGTTATTATCTGCCCGCTCAAACGGTGTACTTGCATTATTACCGTAGCGCATGACGAGCGTCCCGCTACCGCCAGCGGAAGTGGTATACGTGACACGTGAGCGCACCACAAAGCGATTTCCGACATCGACCACGTAAGCCTGTGAAGCGATGGGGACGTTCCAAGGATTCCACAGAACGATGCGCGGGTAAACCAACATGTAAGCCTGCACGCCTGTTCCACCGAGCGTTGAGTCATACGCAGGGCGGAAATAAATATTCATCTGCGAGAGCACCGGATGGACGGGCGTCTTGTACTGGTTCTTCACCTGAGCGACCATGTAGTTTTGATCGTTACTTGTACTATAGGCGGCAGCAGCGGTTGCGGATGTACGCAAGACGGGCAATGAAGCCGCTACACCTGTTGTGGACCATGCAGCTTTTTGCATCAACCAGTGGCGCATCAAACCGTACTTGGGACTAGTACCTGCGAAGACGGTTAAAGGCGTGGTTGCTTGGTAAGGAAGCCAAGGAAGATTATCTAAGATATCTGTTGTGTCTGAGACGCCGGGGAGTGCGACAGGCCTCGATGGGTCGTTGGTGGCTGGAGTTAAAGTCTTCCAAGCGGCGTCAGCGATCGTCCCTGAGCCAATGGCGGTAGGCGTGCCGCCTCCGAGATTTAAGTAAGCCGTCAAGTCGCGCTTCAACCCGCCACGTCGCGTGTCAGTGTGTAAACCGAGCGACGTGAAACTAAGGTCATGAAAGAATGGGCTTAAATCTGTCGAGCTTGCCAAAGCGGTTTTTAGCTGTGCGAAGTTAATGGCGTTCGCGATGTTAGTCGCGTTGGCAGTGTCCCAAGCGGAAAAAGGCGTGAGTCCGGCATTATCTTTCACCAACGTGAAATTATTCCGCTGCGACGTCATAAGCCGGTAGTAACCCCCTGCAGCAACATTGGCGTCGTCGGGCTGCACGCTCGCATAGGGATCAGGAAGATTGATGCGGGCTTTGACGCCTTCATCACCCACCCACCATGCATAATAACCTGTAACAACCGTCGAACCTGCGCTGAAGGATGCGCCACTCGGACCGGGCATGACGACAGGTGGAAGCTCAATACGACCCGTCGCCGTGGCAGGTGGACCCGCGGACGACGCAAGCGCTCCACCTTCATTGACACCTGCGGTCCCTACGGATCCTGGACCAACGAGCGGAATGCGGCCAACGACTGCGAGTGTCCAGGCCGTGCGTGGGCCCGTGTAAGTCGTAGCCGTTAAAGGAAGACCTTCGTTGCCACTCACCAGCCACCCCAAGAAACGACTGTCACCTGAGGTACGCTCGCGATCCGTCGACCAATCATAAACTTTTCCGTCAAGATTTACACCCGGTGTAACACCCGTAGCGCCATCTTCTGAAACGCGTGTATCATAAAGGTAGCCATTCGCTGATCGTTCCAAGGGTGCGAGTACGCGCTTTCGGCTGTCAGCCTTGGGGCCTGCATGCCAGACACCCGTTAATCGGTCGTACGCAGGATTGGTTGGGGCGACTCCCCATGTTGTGTTGGCTGGGTCGATAATCCCACCGGTCGCCGTGACGCGTTGGTCAGGCCCTGCCAGTAGTTGAAGTTGCGCCAAAGCAAGTCGTCCTGACATCAGCGCATTGTGACGCGCCATCGCACCCCGCATCGCCATATCCGCAATACGTGATTCTAAATTCAGGAACCCGGCCGTCGTCAAAACCACCAAGACCAAAAGCGCCATAATGGTTAGGCTCAAAACAAGAGCGAAACCACGGCGGTCACGGACAACAGAAGGGGAAGACGTCATCAAGGGGATGCCGTAAAGGAGGTGTTAAATTATCTACCTCTACCGCCCTCAGTCAACCGTAGGGTGTTTTGCTCAAGAAAAATAGGCAGCTTAACCCTTTAGCGCCCTGCCCGAGCCTGCATCCGGACGCGGGCACCTGCTTGGGCTGCCGCATCAACCGCCGCGATGGTTGCGCCTGTGCGCACACGTTCATCAGCGACCACCACGACTTCAGGATCTTTGCGACCAGCGAGAGCCTTTTTAATCTCTTCGGTCAATGCATTCTGAGTGACTAAACGTGCATCGATATAAAATTTTCCTTCGGCATCAACCGCCACCACGACGGCTTGAGCAAGACTCGCGGCCGCAGAACTCTCCGCCGCCGGCGGAACGATATTGAGTGCGCGTGTATCGCCAAAACTCATCGTGAGGAGTAGAAAGAAAACCAACACAACCATGACGTCGATTAAGGGGACGACGTTGATGGTCGTCCGACGGACGCGTCGAATGATTAAACTCATGAACGACGCGGAGACTCCAAAGCTTGGATCAGCACATTCGCGCGTGAAGAAACGACTTCCACACGACGCGCTAACCAATTCGCCGCGAGTTGTGCAGGGATGGCTATACCTAAACCAAGAATGGTTGTGCTTAATGCCAGACCAACCCCGCGCGTGAGCGTATTCGGATCAGGTAAACCTTGCTGCGGAAAAAGTCCGGCCAGGCCTGTGACCGTACCAAGTAAACCCAACAAGGGCGCTAAGCCGACAACCGTGTCTAAAAGAAAAAGTCCGCGTTGCATCCCAATCAGTTCTGCTTCCGCGAACGCAACCAAGGATTCACCCTGCAGGCCTGCATTCTTCGCTGCGAGAATTTTGCCAGCCAAGGAGCGTGGAGGTGCAATCGGAGTTACGCCGCGCGTAACGGCATCCAAGACCGATGCGGGCACCGTACGGGAAGGAGCGAGCGCGAGGGCGCGCTCCACGATAATATAAGCTGCGCCAATCGAACAGATTGCCAATGGCCAGATAAAGACTCCAGCGGCTTCAAGTAGTGATGGGGTTGAGGCCATGCCTTAAATCATCCCTTTTAGGCATAAACCGCAAGTCGCAAGCCCTGGAGAGGCTTTATAAAGGTTTACCACCTGCAGAATTTAAATTAACTTTTAGGCGTTTCATGAAGTCCTCTCGGAAAGGTTTTTCGCTCGTCTTGAGCCTCACCATCATGGCGCTTTTGGTCTTGGTGGTTTTAAGCGTAGCTGGATTCCTAAATATCGAGTCGCGTATCGCAATTGTGCGCATGGATATGGCCAAAGCGCAGCTCAACGCGGTGGCTTCTGGGCGGATGGCCCTTGGGCAACTTCAGCTACTTGCAGGCGCCGACCAACGCGTCACCGCCAAGGCCGACCTTTTTGAGGCAGGGGTTTATAACGCCTCCACCCTGCCCTATGGAACGGGTGCCACCAATAGCACCTATATTCAACTAACCGCTGGCACACCCACTGTGCCGTACTACAAACGTAACTGGACCGGTGTATGGTGTACCGGCGGTGCCGACTCCAGTAAATCGCGCGATTGGGATCCGCGCACACCCGATGAAAAAGTTTTTCTGGGCTGGCTCGTCTCACCTTTAGCAGTGAAAGCAGTGGACCCGACGCTTGCTGATGAAACGAAGTTTCCGTTTGTCGTACCTGATCGGACGCTCGCTGGCTCCGCCGACACAAGTGCAACGCGTAAAGGCAGAGGTCTCATTAATGGCACTGGTCCCGCGTCGCTCGCCGTGACGACCGCCCCTGCAGGACGCCTCATCCCTTTACTTGATCTTGGTTCGCTGAAATACACAGGACGCCCAACCTACACCGCAAGTGTTGCTGGGCTTACGCCCACAACAGACCCGGATAAAGTCGAACTGCCTGCGATGCCACTTCCGGGTGCAGTCGCCGGAACGTTCATCGGAAACTATGCGTGGTGGGTGGGTGACGAAGGCGTTAAAGCAAAAATTAATTTGCCGGACGCGCTGACTCTAATCCCCACAACCCCATCACCTAATAACGAATTTACCAGTGCCACAACTTGGGATAAAAAGTTTAGGACACAATCAGGTCGCAACACGGTCGAACTCATGGGGACGGGTGTTGTCGCATCGCGCCCGTTTAATGGATTCGCAACTTGGTGGAACGCGGATGTCACCGCAACAAACACATCTGGCATCGGACCGCTCTTATCCCGAGTACTCAATCGGTCCATGTTGCGCAATTGGGCTTATACTCGAGGTGCGGGCGGCGGTTCGGCTGCAGCAGATACTGCAATGACGGATGCCCTTGGACGTCACTACCACGATGTCACCGTGGATTCTTACGGCGTCTTCTCAGATACTTTAAACGGCGGTTTGCGCCGCGACCTCTCCGTCGCCTTCGAACTTCCGTTTAACGACTACACCGCACTCACAGAATTCAGCGACAGCCCCGGTGATAATGGTGACATTAATGGAAAGAATACCACCTG
The DNA here is from genome assembly GCA_903929325.1 of uncultured Opitutia bacterium. GTDB lineage: Bacteria > Verrucomicrobiota > Verrucomicrobiia > Opitutales > UBA953 > UBA8828. The sequence continues at coordinate 14,727 of CAIYUD010000253.1, forward strand.
GAGCTCTGGGTTTAACATGGCTGCAACGATGAACATCAATGCAACCAACACGCCGAGCACCTTGGAGTGGATGAATCCAGAACGTAAACTGGGCTTCGTCTACGAACTACCCATCCCCTCGACTCTTTGGTCCATGCGGTCACTGGCACAAAGCAATCCGACCTCCAATGGTAGTCCCGCTATTATGCGTGGTCCAACCTGGGACCTTCTCCGCAATTTCTACCGGCTCTATAAACGCGAGTATGAATCAGTTTCGTCCACTCAGCGACGCGGACAACCCGCACCTACTTCCGATGCCTGGATCGCTCGCGGCGCCGAGCCATTCAGTTATGCCATCGGGGATAGCACGAGTTTAGTTACGAGCTACAAAGGACACCCTGGATATTATGCCTTCCGTGCTAATCCAGCGATGATGTCGCGAAAGAACGCGGCAGGCGGTGGAC
>CAIYUD010000254.1 GCA_903929325.1 uncultured Opitutia bacterium
GATATCCATGGGGTCGGCGCCTCCTTGGAATCCTCCGCCACCACGTGGGCCTGTCTGCTGCTCAAAAGCTGCAGCCCCATGCTGGTCGTAAAGCTTTCGCTTATCAGGATCTGAAAGCACTTCGTAGGCTTGCGAAACCTTCTTAAACATTTCCTCCGCTTTTTTATCACCAGGGTTGCGATCGGGGTGATACTTCATCGCCATCTTGCGATAAGCTTTTTTTAGCTCTTCAGCCGAAGCACCTCGGGCAGCACCCACTAAATCATAATAATCATCAGCCATGGCTTAAGCAGCAGAGCCTTTGGAAACAACGACGCCTGCAGGGCGAAGCAAGCGATCATTCAGCATCCAGCCTGAACGCAAAACTCGTACGACATGTCCTTCGGCGATAACATCTGAGGCTTCTTGCGAGAGTGCTTCATGTCGGCTCGGGTCGAAGACTTGCCCTGTTGCTTCGACTTCAACTAAACCGTGGCTGCTAAGCGCGCTGCGTAATTGTTGTACAGCCATCGCGAATCCTGTCGCCACTGCAGTAGCCGATGCCTGCGTTGAAGCTGACTCCAAGCCGATGCGCAAAGAGTCTAGGGCGGGCAAAATATCCTCGATGACGGGTGATGCCGCGAATTTACGAAGGTCCACAAGGTCGCGCTGATGGCGACGGGCCTGGTTCTGTTGGTCGGCTTGGGCGCGCAAGACAGCGTCGCGCAGACGGGCAACTTCGGCCTCGAGCTCAATCATACGAGTGTCGATAGCAGGTGTTGCCTCGGGAATAGGTTCTTGGGGTGCGTCCATGGATTATTTGATGCGTTCGACTTGGCGACGAGCTTGTTCTAAAAGTGTTTCTGGGTTTGTGGCAGCGGCACGCGTCAGGGCAATCCCTGCGAGGGGTCGCAAGACGCTGTCACTTAAGTTTTCGGCGGTGACGTCTTTCGCTTCAAAGGACATTTCATTGTCATCTTTCAACATCACAGTGCCTGCACGATTGCCATTGTCTTGAAGTAAAGTCACTCCTCCGACGCGAACCACTAAACGACGGATCACAAAGCCGGCTGCAGGTGCCTGATTGCCGCCGGAGCTTTTTGCAGCATTCTTATTTTTCTTTGCGGACTTGCTGAATGCCTTCGCGAGAGCCGATGCATTGTTGTCGCTGAAAATATCACCCTTGCTGACCAAATTAATACGGTCGAGGTCAAGGGTGACTTCGTCGATGACGCGTCGCCCATCTCCCAAGAAAGTTCCGGCGTCGACAGCAACCACGAGTCGGCGAACGTGCACAAATTCTCGATCGAAAAACTCTGGTGGATTTAAGATAGAAGCGTCGGCCAAATCGATACGTCCGACGAATAAATTGCTGTCATTTTTTTCGCACACAAACCCTGACTTGGCTTGATCAAAAAGTGCCGTGTGAATGACCGACGGGATAGATCTTCCAGCAATCCACACGCCCAAGACGGCAAGGGCCAACAGGCTAACGGTGCCGATAACGATCCACTTCAGGAGTCGGACAAGGCTGAGGCCTGGGCGTGAAAGGGACAGAGACATAGCGGCCATAAACCTAAGCAGTAGGCAGGCCAATCTTCGGGGTCAACGCCAAGCCCGAAAAAGGCCTCAAACTAAGGCCGAAGGCACAAAAAAGGCCCGTCGCCTGAGCGCACGAGCCCTTCTGTCACACAAATGGTGACTCGCTTACTGGGGTAAATCCGAGGGCGTCCCGCACAAGACTTCTTCGTTTAACTCGAAGACCGGGGTTTTTGTCGGATCTTGGCCAGCGATGATGTCGGCAATGGAGGAATTGTCGTCGCTACGAATAACCCGAACCAGCAATGCTTTGTCTGCCTTGGTCAATTGAAGGAATGTGCCTGCATCAGGCTTCTCTTTGCGAACGAAAGCAATCAGCCCTTGGTCGAGGCGCACAGCAAGAATACGGGCTTTGGTTTCATCGTTCGGAGCGCCTGTGGCAGGCTTAGCGACGGCAACACCGGTATCGGTGGGCACTTCCGCTGACTTCGCTTGCCAGCTGTACTTGCGGCCCAAAGTCGGTGTAACAGGGGCAGGCGTCGCCTCGTTGGCTTCTGCAGGTGCAGGCGCAGGTGCAGCCACGGGAGTTTCCACATTCGCAACCGCCTCAGCGACAGGCTTCGAGTCTTCAGGCGTAGGGACAGGAGCCTTGGCAGAGCCACCAGCCCATGGACTGCGACTTGAACAAGCGGTTAAAAACAGGGCTGCCGTAAGAAGTGCGATGCGTTGCATGGCGTTAAGTTAAGCCTCAACCTTCCTCGGCTAAGGCAGGCTGGTCAATCCTTTGTAAGCAAAGGTTCAATCTTGCCCCCCAACGACACACCCCTTCCCTCTTTTTATGAGCTCAACACCCACCAAACTGATGATAGGCCTGCCCAAGGGCAGCCTAGAGGACTCAACGTTGCAACTTTTTGCCCGGGCTGGGTTCCCGATCATCAAGAGCTCGCGGTCCTATCGCCCTTCATTCGACGACCCCGCCCTCGATGGACGTTTCATTCGGGCCCAAGAAGTCGCCCGCTACGTCGAACATGGCTTCTTTGATTGTGGGCTGACCGGCCAAGACTGGGTCGCGGAAAATGCCGCTGAAGTTCAAGAGGTCTGTGAATTAGTGTATAGCAGAGCCACCTCACAAAAGTCGCGCTGGGTTCTTTGCGTCCCAGAATCATCCGCCATTCAAACCGTCAAAGATCTCCAAGGGAAACGCATTGCCACTGAACTCGTTGAGACTACGCGCCGCTGGTTAAAATCAAAAGGCGTAACAGCAGAGGTAGAATTCTCGTGGGGCGCAACGGAAGTTAAGGTGCCCGAACTTGCCGATGCGATTGTTGATATCACTGAAACGGGATCGTCCATCAAAGCGAATAAGCTGCGCGTGGTAGACACGTTAATGGAAACAACGACCGTGCTCATTGCGAACAAAGCCTCGTGGGCAGACAAAGCCAAGCGCGCGAAGATTGAACAAATTGCGCTCATGCTGCGCGGCGCCTTAGATGCGCAACATATGGTCGGGCTGAAATTTAATTTACCACGCACCGCACTCGCTGCGGTAACCGCAGCCCTGCCCGCACTCCGCAATCCAACCATCTCGCAGCTGAGCAACGAAGCCTGGGTTGCAGTGGAAACGATTATTGATGCACGTCAGTCCCGAGAAATTATCCCTGACCTTAAGGCCCGCGGCGCGGAAGGCATCGTTGAATACCCGATTAATAAGCTCGTTCGCTAAACACCATGTCCGCGACTCGCATTGGCCTTATCCAGCTCACCGCAGAAGAAACGCCTGCGGCGAATTTAAAGAAGGCTATCCCGCGCATTGAGGAGGCCGCCGCCAAGGGGGCTAAGATTGTTGGCCTGCAAGAAATGTTCACCACGAAATATTTCTGTACGACCCAAGACCCACGCTTCTTTGACCTCGCGGAACCTATCGAGACAGGGCCGACAGTGACCGAACTTGCGCGCGTAGCGAATCGCCTCGGCGTTGTGATTATTGCTCCACTTTTTGAAGCCCGCGGCAGTGAAGTCTATCACAATACGGCCGCTGTCATTGACGCAGATGGCACCGTCTTAGGGAAGTATCGCAAGATGCACATCCCTCAAGATCCTGGCTTTGAAGAAAAATTTTATTTTACGCCGGGCGACTTAGGATTCCGCGCCTGGAAAACAGCGCACGGGAATCTCGGCGTCTTAATCTGCTGGGACCAGTGGTACCCTGAAGCAGCGCGCCTGACGGCCCTCGCCGGTGCCGATATTCTTTTTTATCCAACCGCTATTGGCTGGCTTCCAGAAGAACGGGCAACCCTCGGGGTCGCTCAACACACTGCATGGGAAACCGTGCAGCGCGGACATGGCGTGGCTAACGGTTGCTACATCGCTGCCACGAACCGAGTTGGTACAGAGGGTCGGACGCAATTTTGGGGACAAAGCTTTGTCAGTGATCCTTACGGTATGATTATTGCCAAGGCCTCGGCAGATAAAGAAGAGGTGCTGCTCGCGGACTGCGATCTCGCCCGCCAAAAAGAGTTTCGTCGCATTTGGCCCTTCTTCCGTGACCGCCGTATTGATGCTTACGGCGATCTCACCCGCCGTCTCCGAGACTAAAGATGTCTTCGCCGCGTGAGTTAGGTTTTCGCATGCCTGCGGAATGGGAACCGCAAGCAGCGACGTGGCTCTCTTGGCCCTCCAATCGAAAACTTTGGCCAGGTCACTATGATCTCGTGCCGGCCAAGTTTGCTGAGTTCGCAGCAGCCATCTCGCGATTCCAGCCTGTACATATTAATGTCAGCAAAACCTTACGCCCAGAAGCCGAAGCTGAGCTGCAAAAAGCGAAAGCTGATTTATCAGTTATTAAACTCGTCGAAATCGCGACAGACGATGTGTGGTGCCGCGATCATGGGCCTATTTTTGTAAAACATCGCCAGACAGGTGAAGTCGCCGTGACTGACTGGGAATTTCACGGCTGGGGCGGCAAGTTTGAAGCGTCCCTCGACAATCAAGTGCCTGGAAAAGTTGCGAAGCACCTCGGCCTACGTCACTTTAGTTTTCCGTTCGAGCTTGAGGGCGGTGGTATCGAAGTGTCTGGCGATGGCCTCCTGCTGACCACCGAAGCCGTTCAAAATAATCCCAACCGGGCAGAGGGGCGCGATGATACTGCCTTTCTCCAGGCCATCAAAGATGGCTTGGCTATCGATGAACTTCTCTGGATTGGCGAGGGCTTGGCCAATGATGACACCGATGGCCACATCGATAACCTCGCGCGCTTCATCGCGCCTCGCGCGCTGCTAGCGGTGAGTGAGTCTGATCAATCGTCTCCCAACTACGCGCCGCTTCAGGAAAACCTTCGTCGGTTACGCTCAATGAAACTTAAACAAGGAGGCTCGCTCGAAATTATCGAGCTGCCGCTACCGAAACCTATTCGTCTAGCGGAGCGCAACTTGCCACCCAGCCACGCGAACTTCCTCATCGTCAACGACGGTGTTCTTGTCCCGACCTATGGCCAAACCTCTGATGATACTGCCATGGGCATTATCCGTGAAGTTTTCCCGGGGCGAAAAATTGTCGGGATTGATTGTCGCACGCTTCTGATCGAAGGCGGCGCTCTCCACTGCCTTAGCCAGCAGCAGCCTGCGTAACCAAGCGCACGTGCACCTGGTCAGCGTGGCCCAATTTTAGTTGCGGAACAACCGCAGCCGCCCGCACACCCTCGCCCCTTGCGTCGGTCCTGCAAGGTTAACCAGAGACGGCGCAAAAGCCAAAGAGCCGCAGCGCTAATCGCAAGGGTTGTGATGACTGCGTCGAGGTTCATAAAAGTTTACTGCCTATTTGATAAACGGCTGTGGCGAAAATCCAGGCAAGCGCCGTCATGTAAAAGAATGAAGCGGCTGCCCATCCCCAGCTCCCTGCTTCTTGTGCGAGCGTAGCTACCGTTGACCCACACTGCGAGCAGAGCGCGAAGAAAATCATTAACGCAAGGACCGTGGGAAGCGTGAAGATCGGCGTGTCCACTCGAGACCCCTCTGTCCACTTTGCCTCTCGCATAGCTACGCGAAGATCTTCGCTGTTCGCATCCGCTCCCTTACCGAGAGAGTAGGTAATGCCTAAGGTGGAGACAATGACTTCGCGGGCGGGGAAAGATGCGAGCACGCCCACGGTGAGCTTCCAGTCGAAGCCACAGGGATCAAAGACTGGCTGGACGCTTTTGCCGAAGCGACCCATCCACGATTGCTCCACATAAGCAGCCTGAACGCGTGCCTCGAGGTGCTCCGCATTCATTTGCGGACTTTCCGCACGTACGCGCTCGGCAACGGCGGGGTCACGCGGGAAATACGTCAGCGCCCACACCACAAAGGTAATCGCGAAAATCAAGGTGCCCGCTTTGCTCACGAATTCGTAGGCATTCTGCCACATCCGCCAAATGACATCGCGCGGCTTAGGCATCTGATAGCGTGGCAACTCGAGAACAAAGGGCGCAGGGCGGACTTTTAAAATAAAGCGCGTTAAAATAAAGGCCGTCGGCACAGCTATCACGAGTCCCACAACATGCATGCCAACCATCGCCACGGACTCCCAAAAAGCACCGTACCGCGGACCAATAAACGCCGCGCACATCAAAGCGTAAATTGGGAAGCGCGCTGAACAGCTCATGAACGGCACGGTGAAGGCCGTGGCCAATCGAGCCTTGGGGTCTTCGATGGTACGCGTTGAGAGTAAACCAGGAATTGCACAGGCGAATCCAGAGAGCAGTGGGACAAAGCTTTTGCCATTCAGCCCACACCAACTGAAAAGCCTGTCCATGATGAAGGCCGCACGCGCCATATAGCCACTATCCTCAAGAATACCGACGAAGAGGAAGAGTATCAGAATCTGCGGTAAGAATGTCAAAAAAGCTCCAACGCCACCGACAACGCCGTCGGCTACTAAACTCTGCAACATCGGCGTGCTGACTAAATGTGAAGCTGCAAATGCTTTGGTTAAGTCGACACCATTCTGGATCCACGCCATCGGCAATTTAGCTAACGCGAAGACCGACCAGAACAATCCCAACATAATGACTGCAAAACAGAGTGGTCCAAAAATTCGGTGCAGCAAAATACTGTCGACTGCTACGGTAGTTGTCTCGCGGTTAACGCCACGGACGACGCCTTCTAAAATTTCGCGCAGCCGGGCATAGTGAACCATGGGCTCCGCCGCCGGAGGGTTAAGTCCAGATCGGCGGACTTGCTCGCGTGCTTGGCGAATCGGCATCTCACGGGCCTCCGCACTCCAACCAATAGCCTCGGCAATGGTTGGGGCGCTGTCGAAGAGGAGTCGCTGTGCCAGGGCTTCAGGCACAGGCTGCTGCGTGTCGCGCTCTGCGGTGAGGGCAACTGTCGCCACGGCTTTAGCGATAGCATCTGGCCAGGCGACTACAGGGAAAATAGTTTTGTGCGTGAGCGCATGAGCGACAGCGCGACGTATTTCCGTGATGCCCTCACCTTTCCAGGCCGAAACTAAAACAACGGGTACGCCATTCAATCGATACGAAAGCAGTGGACCATCAATTTCAATTCCGCGCGCTTTAGCTGCATCCATCTGGTTAACTGCAATCACCATGGGCAAGCCTAACTCGGCAATCTGGGCTGCGAGGAAAAGATTACGGAGAAGGTTTGTCGCATCGCAAACAACGACCACCACGTCGGGCGCATGTTCGTTTTTTACCCGACCAAGCAAAGCATCGACCACCACGCGCTCATCAGGTGACACTGCCGCCAAAGAATAAAGTCCGGGCAAATCAACCAGTTCAACTTTTTGCCCATCCGCTAATTCACAGGTCCCAGATTTTCGTGCGACGGTAACACCCGGGTAATTCCCGACGCGCTGGCGAAGACCCGTGAGGGCATTAAAGAGTGTCGACTTTCCTGTGTTGGGATTTCCAACCAGCACGACGCGAGCTTGTGCGTCTTCGATCATAACTTTTTCCGTGGCCGCGGCACCGGGCAGTCGGCGGCGATATCAATGAAGATGTCGCGGGCTTCAATGTCGCGCAGACAGATTTCGATGCCGCCAAAAGAGAGTGCAATAGGGTCTCCGAGTGGTGCGCGGCGGACAACCTTCACCACCATCCCTGGTAGTAGGCCTAAAGCCATCAGACGTTGGTCCACCGCCCGCTCAGCGTTGAGCGAGACCACTTTGCCAAACTGGCCCGGCAGTAGTTTGCTAAGGGATACCACGTCCTATTGAGATTCATTCTCAAAGTACTCCTTTGGCCTATCGGTGTCAATGCCTGCCTCTAAAAAGACCTAAGTGATTGGCCTTCTTATGGCTCAAAGAGTCGCACTTATGCGTACCGATACAGGACAATGATCCGAACCCGTTATCTCTGGATGTATCTTTGCTTGGTCCCAGGCGCCGGAAAGACCCCTCGAAGCTAAAAAGTAATCGAGCCTCCACCCAATATTGCGCTGACGCGCGCCCATTCGGTAAGTCCACCAGCTATACTGTTTTTCTAATCCAGGATGCTCGGCCCGAAAAGTATCGGTGAATCCACTTTCACTAAGAAGCCGTCCGAAGGATTCACGCTCTTCATCTGTAAAGCCTGCGTTTTGGCGATTCGCTTGAGGGTTCGCTAAATCAATCGGCTCATGCGCACAGTTAAAATCCCCGCAGACAAGTACGGGCTTCGTTTTTTCGAGCTGCGAGAGATACGCTCGGAAATCTGCATCCCACCCAAGCCGGTAGTCCAGTCGCGTTAACTCGCGCTGGGAATTTGGCACATAGGCATTCACTAAATAAAGCTCTTTGAACTCTGCGGTGAGCACGCGTCCTTCTCGCGGATGTTCACCAGGGAAATCCGCACGCACGCTTATGGGCGCAACCTGCGATAAAATCGCTGTGCCTGAATAGCCTTTTTTCTCAGCCTCATGCCATGCGGCATGCGCAAAACCTAAATCGATAGCCTGCGCCTTAGCTGTCTCACATTTTGTCTCTTGTAGACAAAGAACATCCGGTGCGCTTGAGCGAATAAATTCAGGCAGACCTTTTCCGTGGGCAGAACGCACACCGTTTACATTCCACGAAACAATCCGGCAGGTCACAGTTAGCGCTTTTGTGGCGTCCCGAAGAGCGTCTTCATCTTGCGATCAATATCGTCGCCTGCGCCCTTCGATGGCTCCGGAGCCGATGGCTTTTCGACAGGCTTGGGCTCAGTTTTGACTTCTGGTTTCTCTGAAGGAGTTGGCGCCCGCACTCGACCCGAAATTTCTGCAAGCCGTCCGCGCGCTTGGGCAGCAAGATCCGTATCGGCTGCATTGATAGTAAATTTGGCTCCCTTGGCACGAACCTCGACCGTGCCGTCACCAAAAACTTTGCTCACTTGTACGCGCTCGCCAGCAGAGAGAGGAATTTCAGCAATAACATCTTCGCCCTCCTTCACTTCTGCGTTCACTTCTTTATTCAAGGTAATCGAGGGCGGCCATGCAGCTGGCTTGATACAAAGTTCACGGAAGTCTACAGGCTCTTCAGCCGCAACCGGCACTTCAACAACAGGCGTCACCGGCGGTGTTGGCTTCGGCTGCTTTACTTCGGCTACGGATGTCTCCTTCTCCGCGGGCACAGGCGCTTGGGTGGGCTTAGTTGTATTTGAACTTCCGGAAGACGTAACCGTGCCATTGGCGGGTCTCCCAAAAAGATTGGCTGACTCAGGTGAGTTCTGAGGCTTCGTTTCACCCGCTGGCTTTGTCGTCACGACCGATGGGCCTTTAGAAACAGTCGTCGGACCACCGGCACGCGCCGAACGTGCCTCCGGCAAATAATAGGCTGCGGCAAAAAACCCTAGGGCAAAACCAAGGGCAATCTGCAGGAATGATCGTAAAAGAGAGAGCATGTAAAATTAACTTCCGGCTTTAATTTCAATGACGTCATGCGGGGCAGCCTCGCGTAAGCCGGCAGGCGAAACGCGGACAAACCTAGCCTTCTCGCGGTGTTCAGCCAAGTCGCGTGCGCCCAGATACCCTAAGCCGCTTTGGACGCCGCCCGACAATGTGCCGAGCACTTTATCAACCGTACCCGAGACCTCCTTAAGGGCCTCAATGCCTTCCGGTGCGACTTTGGTAAATTTGCCAGACTTCTCGTGACCATAACGCGAAGCAGAACCTTTTCGCATAGCTTCAAGCGAACCCATGCCGCGGTACTCTTTATAAGTTTTGCCGTTAATCTCTAAAATCTTTCCAGGTGCCTCGCGGCAACCTGCCAGCATGCCGCCGAGAATAACCGCGTCAGCTAATGTGAGCGCTTTGACGACATCGCCGCTCTTCGTGATTCCACCATCGGCAATGATACGAACGCCACGCTTACGTGCGGCCACCGAAGAAACGTAGAGCGCTGTCAGCTGCGGAATGCCCACGCCAGCAACAATACGCGTTGTGCAAATCGAACCTGGGCCTTGGCCAATCTTAATAGAATTAGCACCCGCATCGGCGAGAAACTCAACGCCATCCCCACTGGTTACATTGCCGGCAATGAGTGTTAACTTGGGGAATGCTTTGCGCAAGGCGCGCACCGCATCGCCAACGCCCTTCGAGAATCCATGAGCGGTTGAAACTGCGCAGGCATCAAGACCAGCGTCGAGTAAGGATCCGACGTGATTAATGAGACGGTCACGATCAAGTACACCCTCGCTATCGCGAGGCACTGCAACGGCGACGCCGACGCGGAGGCGGAAATTAGCATCCCGCGTTGGACGTAAGTTCGCTCGCGACTCATCCGAAATACGTTCGATGTCTGAAAGTGTGAAGAGGCCGCGCAAACGTCCCTTAGGGTCTACCACTAAAAGTTTATTGAGGCCGACGCGCTCGGAGAAAATGCGATCGGCTGTAGCTATCGGATCTTTGCCTAAATCTTTTTCTGAGACGGCGAGTACTTTTTCGACCGGGATCATCGCAGCCTGCACGGTTCGCATACGGTGGCGATCCTTGACGGCGTTACCAGGAAGCAGCCCGAGTAATCGCCCTTCTTTATCAACAACAGGGAATGTGCTGAAGGAGAGACCGTCGCGCTCAATACGTGCAAGCACATCGCCGATGGTTGCATCGGCAACGACGGTTGCGGGATCTGCAATCATTCCATGAATATGGTTTTTGACGCGCTGAACTTCGCGAAGCTGGTCAGCCTCGGACATATTATAGTGCAACAAGCCGAGGCCACCGTTGAGCGCCATCGCAATGGCCATTTGGTGCTCCGTCACTGTATCCATATCGGACGAGAGAATCGGCAGTGATAATGAAATTTGGTCCGATAGCGACGTATCGAGCCGTGTCTGGCGCGGCAAAACGTCCGAATGGAGGGTCGCCAGCGAGATGTCGTCGTAGGTCAATCCATAGCCCGCATGGGACTCAAAGAAAGACTTCGCCGGCAGGTAGAACTGACTATCGACGTTGCTTGAGGACTTCTTGGGGGAAACAGCCATGTGATTCGTGTTTCCCCAATGGGTGTTAGGGAGCCCCCCATACCTCGGCAAGGAGATAAGGGCTCGAACTTGCACGAAGCCCAAGAATGAGCGAGATTATGGCCCTATGGGCACCAACCGCCTCGACTTTCGCCGTATTCGGCGGCGTTTTCGAACGCCCTTACGAACGGGCGTTGGTTTGGTTGAGTCCGTTGACCGCCTGATCATTAGGGGTGAAGACGCCAGCGGTGTTATCGGCTACGGAGAAATTGCCCCATGGCCTGGCTTCAAAACCGAATCGGTCGATGAAGCAGAGCGGATGGTTCGGGCTGCCCAAGGAAATTTGGCGCAACTCCGTCATGATGTTCAAAAAAATGTGCAGGCCCTGCCCTGCCTCGCGTCCGCACTTTCGATGCTCAACGCCTGGAGTGAAATTAAAAAGTTTAGTGGCGGGCTACATTGCGCAGCCCTTCTAAGAGAAGGCGCGACTCCTGACGAAGCAGCCGCTCGTGTCGCTCAAGGATTCTCCGTTCTTAAATTAAAAATTGGTCCGGCCACGACAGAAGAATCTGTTCGGGCGATCCTTGCCGCCACGCCGCAGTCGACTTCCTTGCGCCTTGATGCCAACGGCTTGCTAACACTTGTACCTGCGCGAGCGTGGACAGAATTCGTGCGCAATGAGCCTCGGATTGAATACATCGAACAACCCCTGTCCGTTGATCACGCAGGTTACACTTCACTTGGGCCCGAAAAAATTGCCTGCGATGAATCTTTCACAAGCCCACGCAATGATGCCCGTTGGCCGGACGCGATTATTGTGAAGCCAAGCCTCGTAGGCGATTGGGACGCCTTCCGTAGATGGTCTAAAAATTCTCCGGCTAAATTTATTTTTTCTTCGTGCTTTGAAACTGCTATCGGACGACAAGCTGCGCTGGCTCTGGCCGCTGAACTCCAACCCGAGCAAACCACAGGGTTTGATACGCTTGGCTTGTTCGAGCCTGATGGCCGTGAGCGTCACGCACCTGGACCCGTCGCATGCGGATTGGCAGATTATGATTGGGA
>CAIYUD010000255.1 GCA_903929325.1 uncultured Opitutia bacterium
AAAGTCCAACTCATCTCACCTTTCGTCGGTCGTATCTACGACTGGCACAAGAAAGCCCAAGGTGCTAACTGGAACGAGGCTGCCTCGTCCGGCGCGAATGATCCTGGCGTGCAGTCTGTCCGCCGTATCTACGCCTACTATAAGAAGAACGGTATCAAGACCGAAGTCATGGGCGCATCCTTCCGTAACAGCGGACAGATCAAGGCTCTCTGCGGCTGCGATCTCCTAACCATCGCTCCCAACCTGCTCGATGAATTAGCGAAGGACGCTGGCGCTGTACCACAAGTGCTCGACGCTGCTAAATCAGCAACTGAAGGTGAAGCGCTGAAGACTTGGGGTGAAAAAGAATTCCGCTGGCACCACAATGAAGACGCTATGGCCACCGAGAAAACTTCTGAAGGTATCCGTGCCTTCGCCGTCGACGGCAAGAAGCTCGACGACCTTGTCGCGAAAGCCATCGGCTGAGCCGATCCCGCACGGAACCCATGCTCCGCCTCGCCCTCGTCCTGATCGCCTGCGTCGCCTCGGCCGCCGAACCGGCGAAGCCGCAGGAGGTCGCGTTTAAGTCGACCTCGCTCGCCAAGACGGAGAGCCACCTCGTGGCGACCGTGCCCGCCGGCTTCACGGCCGAGGTCATGCCGATGACCAAGTTCGGATCGAAAATCGAGAACCTCAAGGTCGAGTCGGCCGACCACCGCGTGCAACTGATGGTCACGCTGATGCCGCCGAACGATTTCCTCGGCCGCGACGCAGCCGGGCTGGAGGCCACGCTGCGCCAAAACTGCGCGGGATTCGTGGACGGCTCGGTCGAGGGCAAGCTCACGCCCTTCCCGCTCAAGCTCGCCCACGGCATCGGCGTGGCCACCTTCCTCACGGACAAAAGCGAGGTGGGGAAGCCCATCCCGAAGGGCCCGGGACACTATAAGGTGATGACCAGCGCGATGATCTGCGTGGACGGCTCCACCCTGGCCGTGGTGTCGCTCTTCAGCGACACGAAGGAGCAGCCGGACTACCTCGCCGCGCTCAAGATGATTGAGTCGCTGCGCGAAGGAAAGTAAGCCTGCTCAGCGGCGGCGGACAAAGCCAACCACGAGCAGGATGGCGCCGAGGAAGCCCGACAGGTAGCCGAGGGGGATGAGACCGAAGGGTTCGTGCAAGAAACCGTCGGCGTCGACGTATGACCCGATGCGCCAGTAGCTCACGACGCAGGTCGCCGAGAATGCGAGCAGGAGCGCACCTGCGATAAGCATCGGACTAGGACGGGGCCGTTGATTCGACATAACTTAAGCAAGGAAAGTCACCGCACCAAAGGCAACGCTAGAGGAAAACTTTCGTCTGCATTCTCACCGCGCAATAATTTGCCACCCAAGCCAGTCACACGCAGGTAATGGTCGCTTGGCACTTTCTCGCGCGACAAGAACTGCAACCCGTTACCCGTAGGCACTTCCGCGGCACACTTAAAGATAGCCGTGCCTTCGTTAACCTCATCAAACATCGCGACATAGGCAGACGTGGCACCCACACGACGTGCGCCAACGAACTGCGACCAGAGAAATTTTCCGCCAAGTCGCGGAATTTCGTCCAACGGACCTCCGTGTAAATTGTGCCAACTGAAACCTGGAAAAACAACGGGTAGTAAACGAATACTATGCTCTCGGCACCACGCCACATCTCCACGCCAAGCTGTCTCTGCATGCGCCACGGCACCATCCGGCGTACGGTAACGTCCAACACTCCACGGACTGATAACGTCCGCTAGCATAGCAATTTCACGCAGCATCGGATCAGCCAACGCGTCACGCTTACCCTCCCGCCACCAAGAGGGCACACCCAACATAATCGCACAACCTTCTGACTTTAGTCGCACAACAAGATCTCGACATTCGGAAAGCGCATAAGCCCGACCATCCGCAAAACCAACACCCCAGATGGCAACCAGCGGCCGACCTGCCTCACGCTGGTAAGCACCATCGCGGTCTAGACCAAACTTCGCCTGCAACGCCAACCAGTCATCGCCCACACGGCCGACCTCTCCGGCCTTTAGACCCGTTAAGTCATACATCACTGCAAAGCTGCGGCCGGTGCGACTGGCGGAGGCACGCACAAAGCCAAGCACAGCGTCGCGCTGCTGGCGCAATGCAGGTTCAGTTAACTCGCAGGGATAGCGCTGAAGGAAAACGCCATCGATACCGTGCTCGCGCATCCACTCGAAGTGACGGTCAACAACGGCTGCATTGGCCGACGTGTAAAGTTCCGAGGGACGTCCATCCGCCAATTTCAAACCTGTGACATACCTCGACGTTGCGGGGAACTCAGAGACATCTGGCCAGAGATCAAACTGAATGTTTTTCGCGGAGGGAGACTGGCGCGGATTCACTGACCAGTGACGCCAGCCGAGTGCGGAACCATCACCCTCGCAGGCAAACCAACCTTGGTAGCCTACCATCACCCGCCCATCAAGCGAGGCGGTGGAAGACCCAGCAGAAACGGTGGCTGCAAGCACCAACGGAGCCAGCAAAGCGCCAATCATCGACGCTGACGAACCGCCTCAAAGAGACAAATAGCTGCAGCCGTAGAAACGTTTAAAGAATCCGATAGACCGGCCTGCGGTATCAACACGCGTGCATCAGCCGCTTCTAGCCAATTCGCAGATAGCCCATCTTTTTCTGATCCCATCACAATCGCCGTTGGTCCCTTGGCATCAACATCCCAAATGGCTTTGGCACCATCTGGGGTTGTTGCCAAAATACGAAGCCCTTTTTCTTTGAGCCACGCAATAGCCTCAGAAGATGAGGCAACTGCAACCGACACAGAAAAAGCGGCGCCCTGTGCCGCACGAATAACATTCGGATTAAAGAGATCTGTCACCGGGTCACACACAATCACCGCGTCGCAGCCTGCAGAGTCTGCCGTACGCAAAAGTGCCCCAAGATTACCAGGCTTCTCCACCGCCTCCACAACCAGTACCAGCGGTTTCTTAGTTAAGGAAAGTCGGGCAAGCCCACAGTCCCATGTCTCTGCCACACCCAACAAACCATCGGGACCTTCGCGGCCGCTGACTTTTTCAAAAGCGGATTCACCAAGCTCACTACACTCAATCCGCGCAGCACGAGCTTGGACAATAAACTGCGAAGCGTCATCACCCCGAAAAAGTGCTGGGCAAAAATAAATTTCCGAAATCACCACCTTGCGCTCAAGGGCGCGCGATAGCTCACGGAATCCTTCGATCAAAAAGCGTCCGCGGGCATCACGCTCGGCACGGTCACGCAAACGGGCCAACGCCTGGACGCGTGGGTTTTGGCGACTGTGGATGACTTCGTCGGACACAGCAGGGGTTATGGAGACTTCTCTGCGACAGGGCGAGCCGAGAGAGATGCTAAACCTTTCCTCTCGACCTCCTGCCCTGCGCCCCAAAGGGTCATGGGGTGGAAGATCGCCCTCGCAAGACCCCTGCTAAGTTTAAAGCCATTCCGTTTACCTACCATCAAGAGGTAGAAATGGAAATTGAGACCCTGACCAATCTCGGCGACGGCCTGGGACGGGTCAATGGATGGGTTGTCTTTGTTCCCGGAGCTCTCGCCGGCGAACGTATCCTTGCACGTATCTGGCATAACTCCGCGAACTTCTCTCGCGGCGACTTGGTTAAAGTGATGCGCGCCTCTCCGCACCGCGTCGAACCACACTGCCCTCTTTTTGGTACGTGTGGCGGCTGTCAGTACCAAAACCTCGCCTACGCAGAACAGTTACGCTGGAAGCAGTCACAGGTACGCGAAGCCTTTCTACGAATTGGCGGCATCACCATGGATGTCGATGCCTGCGTGCCTTCGCCGCGCGAGTGGGGATACCGCACAAAACTTACGCCCCATTTTCAAGCCCCCGGCGCCGACCTTGATTTCCCGATTGGCTTCCTTCAAGCGCACAGCTCCCGGCGCGTCATTGACGTTCCCCAATGCCCTATCGCTACAGAGGCAGTGAATTTAGCCTTAACTGAAATTCGCAGCGAAGTACGGGCGCGCTCAAATGAATTTAAACGCGGGGCGACACTACTGCTTCGCGAAACCAAAGAAGGCGTAACTTCAGACCATCACGCAGAGGTCACCGAACATATTGGTGATCTTAAATTACGATTCCTCGCTGGCGACTTCTTTCAAAATAACCCGTTTATTTTGCCTGCATTCGTGGGTCACGCCATCGACCTGGCGAAAGATTCTGGAGCGAAATACCTCGTCGATGCCTATTGTGGTTCAGGCCTCTTCGCACTGAGCGCCGCCAAACACTTCGAGAGCGTTTACGGAATCGAAGTTAGCGTCGACGCCGTCAACAACGCGGGTCAAAACGCGACGGCTAACGGGTTAACGAACTGCGAGTTTGTCGCAGGTTCAGCGGAGCACGTTTTTCAGGCACTCACAGTCGCTGGCGCCGATACAGCAGTCATCATCGACCCACCTCGGAAAGGCTGTGATGAGGTCTTCTTGGCTCAACTCGACGCCTTTAGCCCACGCCGGATTGTTTACGTCAGCTGCGCCCCTGACACCCAAGCCCGCGACTTGCGCTGGCTGGTGGCAAAGGGCTGGAAGGTCCGCAGCGCCCGGCCGTTCGACCTCTTCCCGCAGACGCGACACATCGAGTCGATCGTCGACTTAGAGCGTGCCTAAACAAAAGAGGGAGCCTTTCGGCTCCCTCCTGTTTTGCAGAACGTCTTGGCTTAAGCTTTTTCAGGCAGCGAGCCATCTTCATCATCCTCGGCTCTCTCAACCTTCGAGATGCCCAGGAGCGCTTCACTGTCTTTCAAGCGCATGACGCGAACACCCTTGGTATTGCGCCCTGCCGTACAACGGATGTCGGAGACCTTGGTACGAATGGACTGTCCACCCTTCGTCAGGAGCATGACTTCGTCGTCTTCCTTCACGCTGAGTGCGCCAGCGACGCCGACATCGGTATTGATAGCAATGACACCCTTGCCGCCACGTGACTGCTTGCGGTAAACAGGTTCGCCGGTTTCTGCATCATCAAACGGCGTACGCTTTCCAATACCGTCAATGCCCACGACGAGTAGCGTGCAGGTTGGATCCACAATCTCCATCGCCTTCACGGCATCACCCTTAGAGAGATTCATGCCGATAACACCCGTCGTATCTCGTCCCATCGAGCGGACATCGGATTCATGGAAGCGGATACTCATACCTGACTGCGAAATCATCACGACTTCGTTGTCACCGCCGGTAAGCTTAACCGAGATGAGTGCATCGCCGTGCTCAATGTTCACGCCAATGATGCCACCCTTGCGGTAATTGGCATATTTCGAAATCTCCGTCTTCTTGATGATGCCATTACGCGTGCACATCACGAGGAATTTGCCGGCATCGAATCCAGAGACACAGACCATGGCCGCGAGCGACTCACCCTCTTGAAGCCCAAGTAGACGGGTCAGAGCCTTACCACGTGCAGCACGGGCCGCTTCTTCGATTTCATAAACCTTCTCCACGTAGACGCGCCCATTGTTCATGAAGAACAAGATATGGTCGTGTGTATTAGCGGTAAAGAGGTGCTCAATGAAGTCGTCCTCACCTTCGATCGGCTTGGAGAGCTCAGCGCCCTTGGTGCCCTTGCCACCGCGTTTCTGCAGGCGGTACTGAGCAACGGGCGTGCGCTTAATGAAGCCGGCGTGCGATACGGTGACAACGCAACCTTCGTTCGCCACGATGTCTTCCATGGAAAGATCGCCTTCTTTATCAGCAATCTTGGTAAGACGCGGGGTCACGTGGGTCTTCGAAACTTCACGCAGCTCTGTCTTGATAATGGTTAGGAGCTTAGCCTCGCTGCCGAGAATTGACTGCAATTCTTCGACCAGCGCTAGGAGCGCACGGTACTCTTCCTCAATCTTGTCACGCTCCAGGCCCGTCAATTGATAGAGGCGGAGATCTAAGATCGCCAAGGCTTGGCGCTCAGAGAGCCCGTATTTTTCGATCAACTTTACGCGGGCTTCGTCGCGATTAACGGAAGCACGAATAATTTTTACGAAGTCATCGAGGTTCTTCAGGGCAATCTTGAATCCTTCCAAGATATGCGCACGGTCTTCAGCCTTACGTAAGCGGAATTGGGTACGACGGGTAATGACGTCGCGACGGTGCTCGATAAAGCAATCGATCAACTCACGGATGTTCATCTGCTTCGGACGACGCTTATCAAGGGCGAGCAGGATGACGCCGAAGGAGCTTTCGAACGCGGTATGTTTATAAAGCTTATTAACGACAACCTTCGGGTTCTCGTTACGCTTCAACTCAATCACAATACGTGTTTGCTCATCCGACTCGTCACGCAAATCGGAAACTTCGTCGAAGACCTTATCGCCAACCAATCGAGCGATATCGATAACCAAGCTCGCGCGGTTCACATTGTAAGGGATCTCGGTGAGAACCACTTGCTCCTTACCGTTCTTCAATTCTTCAGTGTGAGCCACACCACGGGTGCGGACAATGCCGCGACCGGTTAACAGGTACTGACGGATACCTTCGCGACCATTGATCACACCGCCTGTAGGGAAGTCTGGACCTAAGATAATCTTGGTTAAGTCCTCTGCAGTCGTTGAAGGCTTATCAATAACGCGGCAGATTGCCTCCAGGAGCTCGCCCAAATTATGGGGAGGGATGTTGGTAGTCATACCGACGGCGATACCCGTCGAACCGTTCATCAATAGATGCGGCAGTCCACAGGGCAGTACCGTAGGCTCAGTCGTCGACTCTTTATAGTTAGGGATGAAGTCGACTGTCTCTTCGTCAATGTCGGTCAGGAGGTCTCCAGCGACCTCGGAAAGGCGACACTCGGTGTAACGGTAAGCAGCGGGAGGGTCACCGTCGATTGAGCCGAAGTTGCCTTGAGGCTGAATGAGCGGGTAACGCATCACCCAGTTCTGCGCCAGGCGGACGAGGGTGTCATAAACTGAACTATCACCGTGTGGGTGGTAGTTCTTCAGAACTTCACCCACCACACCTGCGCACTTATCGAATGGACGGTTGTGGACTAAGCCTTCACGCAACATCGCATAAAGAATACGACGCTGTACGGGCTTAAGACCATCGCGTGCATCCGGCAGGGCGCGTGAGACAATGACGGACATCGAATAATCGATGTACGCCGTCTGCATGATATCTGTGATACTGGCTGGCGTGAGTTTTTCGTTTTCGGAATACATTTTTCTTAAGTTTTAGAAGTTAGGGTAATGAAAAACGGCGATTAGACGTCGAGGTTCGAGGTGTTGAGCGCGTTGTCTTCAATGAAGGCACGGCGCGAAGGCACATCCTCGCCCATTAACATGGCGAAGATACGGTTGGCTTCAGCAGCGTCACGGACATCGACCTTAAGCAGACGACGTTTCGCAGGATCCATCGTCGTTTCGTAAAGCTGCTTTGGATTCATTTCGCCGAGACCTTTATAGCGCTGGATCGACAGGCCTTTGCGACCGAAGACGCGAATTTGCCCAATCAGTTCGAGGATGCTGCGAAGGTGAACGGGTTCGACTTCCTTGCGGACCTTCTTTGCAGCGGCGGCCTTGGGTTCTTTTTCCTTACGCTTCTTGCCGTCTGCTTCAGGTTCCTCCGCAGCCTCATCTTCGGCTGATGCCGCACCTTCCACGAGGTGGTAACGGGATTCTTCGCCAGGGGTGAACTGCTTAATATCCATTCCTTGAGCATCGAGCTCTTTGAGCAACTTCGTCAGACCTTCGCTTTCAAAGATCTCATATAGGTTAATGCGCTGCTGAACGGATGTGCCTTTGACTTTAATTTCGCGACTAACCTGTGTGGCTAAGAAATCTTCAAACTGCTGTTCCTTTAGGAACGCCTGACGGGCATCTTCATCGGCCAAGAATTCAAAGACTTCTTCATTACCCGTACGGATCTTCGCTAAGAAGCGAGGAAGGGCATGTGTCTTGTGATTCTGTTGGTCGAGGTAGAGCGACAGCGGACAACCTGTACGACCAACGCCCGATCCGAGTGATTCAAGACGCGCGAGGCATTCAACAATACGGTCAAGCTTTTGACCAGGGAAGGAGTGCTTGTCGCGAAGGCGGAGTAGATTGACGTCCTCAGATCCGAGCTCGAGCAGGATGCGATTGAGGTCAGCATCGTTATCGACGTACTGCTCGCGCTTCTTGCGCTTAATCCGGTAAAGCGGAGGCTGAGCAATGTAAACGTAACCGGCATCAAGCAACCCAGGCATCTGACGATAAAGGAATGTCAGCAAGAGGGTGCGGATGTGCGAGCCGTCGACATCGGCGTCCGTCATGATGATAATCTTATGGTAACGGCACTTCGTAATATCAAAGGCTCCATCACCTTCGTGACGACCGATACCCGTACCGCACGCAGTGATAATGGTGCGGATTTCGTCATTCGAGAGAATCTTGTCCAATCGTGCCTTTTCGACGTTCAAGATCTTACCCTTAATCGGAAGAATAGCTTGGTAGCGACGGTCGCGTCCTTGCTTCGCCGAACCACCTGCGGAGTCACCTTCCACGATATACACTTCGCAAACCTTCGGATCTGATTCGGAACAGTCGGCCAACTTGCCTGGGAGACCGCCCGAAGACATGGCGGACTTACGGACCGTTTCGCGTGCCTTGCGGGCAGCTTCACGGGCGCGGGCAGCATTCAGGCATTTATCGACGATGCGCTTGCCGGTCTTAGAATCGCGCTCGAGGTAATACTTTAACTGCTCGCCGACGACAGAGTTCACAATGCCTTCGACTTCGGGATTCGTCAGGCGAGTCTTGTTCTGAGATTGGAATTTAGGGTCAGGGTGCTTGACGGAAACAACGGCAACGAGACCTTCGCGCATGTCATCGCCGTTCAATTTAGCATCCTTGTCTTTCACCAAGCTGTTCGCCTTAGCATAACTATTGATTACACGCGTGAGAGCTGAGCGGAAGCCAGAGAGGTGCGTGCCGCCCTCGGGATTGCTAATGAGATTAGCGTAAGTGAAGACAGTTTCGTCGTAGCGATCGTTGTACTGCAGGGCGACGTCGAGCG
Organism: uncultured Opitutia bacterium; assembly: GCA_903929325.1. Lineage (GTDB taxonomy): Bacteria > Verrucomicrobiota > Verrucomicrobiia > Opitutales > UBA953 > UBA8828. The sequence continues at coordinate 9,027 of CAIYUD010000255.1, forward strand.
TCATGCGACGTTGGCCAGGCTTTGGCTTTTCATCAGCCGACATCACGCGCGGGTTACTCGGATCCGTGAAGTCCACTTCGGCTGAAATCAAAATAGGTTTATCGTGCAGCGTGTCTTCGTTGGCATTCAAGAATGAGACGTACTCAGCGATACCGTCCTTGAATTGGAAAACGTCTTTTCGTCCGTCACGCTCGTCGGAAACCTCAATGGCAATTCCGGGGACAAGGAAGGCTAGCTCGCGAAGGCGACGCACCAGCGTCTCGTATTTAAACTCGGTGACCGAAAAGATTTCAGGGTCAGGCAAGAAAGAGATCTTAGTACCTGTGCGCTTAGTCTTGCCGATGACTTTGATTTTCTGGGTAACATCACCTTGGCTAAATTTCATCTGGTGAATTTCACCCTCGCGACTGACTTCAGCCACAAAGCGAGATGAGAGTGCGTTCACGCACTTTGCACCCACACCATTGAGTCCGCCTGAAACCTGGTAGGCTCCTTTATCAAATTTACCGCCTGCGTGGAGATTGGTGAGCACGAGCTCGAGCGTTGGAACCTTTTCTTCTGGGTGCATGGCGACAGGGATACCGCGACCATCGTCTTCAACGGAGAGTGAACCGTCGCGATGAATCTCAACCTTCACGCTCTTACAAAAACCTGCGAGAGCTTCGTCGATCGCGTTATCGACGATTTCATAAACGCAATGGTGCAAGCCTGTCTCATTGGTATCACCAATGTACATACCTGGTCGCTCGCGGACGGCTTTAAGACCCTTGAGGCGCTTGATGTCAGAGGCTTCGTAGGATGCTTTACCGGCGTGTTTGCCAGTGCCGCGGGAGGATTCAGGTTCGCTCATAGATAAGTTAGTTTGGAGGGGGTTAAAAGAAGGCGGATTTAGGGGTTTTTTAATGCTGATTTTTGTCAAGGGGGTGGCAAGGGGAAAAGACCCCTTGTGCGAATGTTTTTTACCTTTCTTAAACACCTATTTATCAACGACTTAAATTATCATTACCCTGAGTCTTCCCAGACTCATTCACAGGTTATGCACACCCTCGCTAAATAGCGATAACCCCTGCTTTTCTCAAGTTGCAATAAGCCGAATTTAAACGCCTATGCAGTGAGAAAATCAGCTGCTTTTTTCAGACCTTTTTCACCCGCATCTTCGAGCACATAATGTCCGGCTGATTCGAAGACACATGATTGTGCATGTAGCCAAATTTTTTGAAAAATATCGTGGAAGTGTGGCGTGAAACAGAAATCGCGCGCACCCCAAAGTAACAAAATGGAATGTTGAGAAAGCTGGGGCAGTTGCTCGGAGACTTTTTGTAACGTTGCGTACGTTGGATGATCTTTCTCGAGAGGAATATCGGCGACGAAATCAGCGACGGCATGACGGCGTGCGGCGGTTGCATAGGGAGCAAGGAAGCCGGCCCGCACAGACGCAGGCAGACCGTCGGAAGAAGCCATCCAGGTGGCTGGCCATGCAAAACCATCTAGGTGCTCAACCAAGAAACGCCCAATCACCGGCAAACGGCAGAGTCGTATGCGGAAAGGAATGTTATTCGAAGGAAAGGCTGCGGTGTTGGTTACAAGCAGGCGCCCAAAGCGCTGCGGCTGTTCGCTAGCGAGGCCTAATCCAATGGCACCGCCCCAATCATGGACGCCAAGGTCGATGTCTTGTAAGTTAAGTTTATCGCACAACTCGCGCAGATGACGGATACGATCCGCCAACCGAATGATCCGTCCAGGGCGATCGGAAAGACCCATGCCCACATGGTCTGGAATAATCACGCGGCGACCACGTGCGACCAATTCTGCAGCGAGATTGCGCCAAAGAAATCCCCAACTCGGATTGCCGTGCACTAAGAGCACTGGGCGAGCATCGCGTGGGCCGAGATCAACATAATGCATACGACCCGCATCTGTTTGGTGCCAACATGGCGTATAAGGCCATAAGGTGCGTAGCGACTCAGGGATGCAGTCCATGCTTAAAGGGCTTCCGCAGCCAACATGAGCGAACTTAAGCCGCTCCCAATGCCTAGCAGGGCAATTTTATTCCCTGCGACGATGCGGCCGTCTCCACGTGCTAAGGCTAGCGTCGCCGGCAGTGAAACGGAGCCGACATTACCGAGGCGGTCAAAACTCATGCAGTCCTTCGCAGTATCGAGACCGAGGCGTTCGAAAAGCATCTGCGAGTGGCGCCGTCCGACTTGATGGGTGACAACCCGATCGGGCGTGCTTGCATCCCACCCTGTGGTGGCGCGAAAACGTTCCCAGCATGCGCCAGCCAAGTTGATACCTGCATGAAGCAGCGCCTCAGAATCTGTACGCATATCTAACTCCGAAGCAGCGCTATCCCCTTCGCAGAGATGGTTGGCGGAGGAATCTGTGGCTACAGCTCCGCCGTGGATACGGTAGCCACCAGGGGCTGCTAGGTCGTCACGGCAAAGTACTGCGGCGGCGGCACCTGCACCAATCGTCAGATTTGCAAAGTAAGCTTTAATCGTATCGCGCGTCAAAGAGGTGTCTTCATTCAATGTCCGAATTGTTCGCTCGACTAATGGACGTCCATCTTCGCCCGCACAAAGTAATGCTCGACGTATTTGTCCCGACTCAATCAATCCCGCAGCGAGCGTGATGGCATTCGCAAAGCCAAGACACGCATTTGAAATATCCAGGATTTGAGACTGCGCACCTAAACCGAGGAGGCCATGAATGTACGCGGCGGTTGAAGGCTCGAGGCGATCGCGACAGACTGAACAATGGATGAGTAGATCAATATCAGCAGGGCCCACTTGTGCAGCCACCATTGCCCGACGACCGGCCAAGGCGGAGGCTTCGGAGGGACGGATGGCCGAGGGCCAGAAACGCCGCTCTTGAATGCCCGTCATGAGCTCTAAACGGCCTTCAGGCAGCTTTAAGCGCGTATACAGGGGGGCTAGGCGACGCTCAACTTCATCGGATGTCCAAACCTCCGGAGGCAACTCGGCAACGAGCCCCGTCAAAACGGTGCGTGCGAAGCGCATTAGTCGAGACGCGTGGCTGCCTTAACCACATCTTCATCAAAGTAATTCGCATCCATACCGGCATTCACGACGATACCTTGAGCATTCACGCCGCTGGAACGAGGCGAGAGAAGCCAAACGGCCGCGTCGGCAACTTCTTGCGTCGTTACTGCGCGACGACGGAAGGTGAGTTTTTCTGCAAAAACATAATTGGCGAGGTAACCTGGAATACCTGCCGAGGCACTTGTTTTTAATGGACCGGCATTGACCGTATTAAAACGGACTTCGCTTTCGCGACTAAACGACTTGGCGAGAAAACGGGTTGCCGATTCAAGCGCAGCTTTGATCGGAGACATATATCCGTAGCTCGCAGCGGTCACTTGCGATGAAATGCCAATAGCGACAACGGAGGCATCTTTACGCAAGTGACCCTTGAGCGCATTGGCTAACTCAACCAGCGAGAAGCAAGAAATAGCCGTCGCTTGTAGAAAATCAGCGCGCACGGTTTCATGAAAAGGCACCAAGCCTTTGGAATAATTGGCGAAGGCGACGCTGTGCAGTACGCCATCCAGCGGACCGTGATCCTTGGCCACATCTGCAGCGAGTTTTCGAATTTGATCTTCATGCTCGAGGTCGCAGACATACACAGACTTGCCCGCTAATTGCTTATCTAAAGAGACACGACGTGCCTCGGAGCGTACCGAATAGACGACCTTGGCGCCCTCCCCTTCAAGCGTTTGGGCGACATGCCACGCGACTGATTTGCGATTAGCCACGCCCACAACGAGGTAGGTGCGACCTTGAATGCCGAGGAAAGACATGAGGTTATTCAGTGGGTTTTATCGACAAGGGCGAGTGCGTAGCGAATCGTAAGTACAGCCTTACCGTCTTTACGTACCGTCCCGGTCATAAAGTGAAATTGTTGCAGGGTTTCAACCGGGCGAACCTCAATCGTCACACGGTCACCTGGAAAGACCATGCCTTTAAATTTAGCTTCTTCGATTCGACAAAGAACCGGCGTCTTTCCTTCGGCCGTCTGACCTTGAGACTCTAAACGCTTAGTTAGAAAAATAGCCCCTGCCTGAAAAACAGATTCACAAAGTAAAACCCCGGGTGTGATCGGACTCCCTGGGTAATGACCTTCGTAAAAATTTTCCTCGGCACGAAATGTTCGCGCACACACAGCATGCTCCGCATCGAGTTCGACAACCTCATCGATAAACAGAAAGGGTGGGCGGTGAGGAATGACAGACTTCGGATCAAGCATGCACCTTATGGGTAGGCGGTAGACAGGCTTTAGGCAATCTGCTCTTATCATCCGACACCTGCATTTGCCAAAAAAGAGTTTACCCCTTAACCTACCTTCATGCGCTTTACCCTATCCCTTATGACCTGCTCTCTCCTCTCCTGCTTTGGGGCCTCCAGCCCTGAACCCGTCCAAGTTGGTAGCGCCGTACCAGCTGTCACATGCAACGACGAAACCGGGCAAGCCGTCGACGTGGCCAAAGAAGGCGCCAAAGGCCTCCTCCTTGTCTATTTCTACCCCAAGGCCGATACACCAGGCTGTACCAAACAAGGGTGCTCACTCCGCGACAGTTGGGCTGAGCTAGGGAAACGCGGGGTTAAAGTGCTTGGCGTTAGCACCGACAGCGAAGAGGACCAAAAAGCCTTTAAGGAGAAATACAAACTACCCTTCGCCCTGCTCGCCGATAAAGATAAAAAAGTCTGCAAAGCTTTCGGCGTCAGCACGACATTAGGCTATGCCTCACGCACCGCATTCCTCTTCCGCGACGGCAAGTGCATCTGGGTTGATCCAAAGTCGTCTACTTCCGACCAAGCGTCGGTCGTCTTGAGCTTCCTCGAGAGTCAGACCAAGTAACACTTGGTCTTAGCAGCCTAGCTTAGAAGCCCTTAATCTTAAAGAGGTCTGTCACACTGCTATTGCCGTGAATGCGTTTAATCGCATCGGCAAGCAGTGGCGCCACCGACAGCACAGTGATGGGTAGACCCTTGGGGGTCACCGGCACAGTGTTAGTCGTAATGACTTCATCGATTGGACCATTCCGCAAGCGGTCGTAAGCGACGTCCTGCAACATACAGTGAGAAACCAGTGCGCGCACAGAACGTGCACCGTTTTTCTTCAGTAACTCTGCTGCCGCAACCAGCGTACCAGCGGTTTCGGTCATGTCGTCTACAAGCAGGATGTCTCGACCTTCAACTTCGCCCACTAAGCTAATGGCCTCAACAGTGGTGTCGCTCGTACGGCGCTTAGCCACAAAGCCAAAAGGCAGGCCAAGCATGTCGGCTACCGCAGCGGCGTATTTCAAACCACCGACGTCTGGCGAGAATACCGTCGCCTCACGCACCC
>CAIYUD010000256.1 GCA_903929325.1 uncultured Opitutia bacterium
GGCGGCCATTTCCAAAGAAGATACCCAGTTTCAAGCACGCAATAGTGATGCCCGACTTGCGGAGGCACGGGCCAAGGTGCATGCCAACTTTAGTACAACGTCGACCTATGCGAATGCCATGAACCCATTTGCGGTTTGGTTGAATGGCATCTATTATCTACAGACCGCTGAAGGCCCTGCAGATTTAGAACGTGCCCGCAAATCACTCGATCAAGCCAGTAAGCTCGTCCCTAAAAATCCTTTTATCCAGGCAGACCTTAAGCTTGCGACGGAAAGCAACGCGCGGCCCTGTCCTGATGAAGGCAAATCAGTCGTGTATGTTATTCACGAATCAGGCTTAGCTCCACGTTGGTCAGAGCGCGTTGTCACTTTGCCCCTGATTTATGGCGATCCACTAGCCCCACTCGTAAATCTAGCACTGCCTGAAATTTCACCTGAGCCACGAGTATTCGCCACAGTTGAAGTCTCGGGCAAAGATGTTCAGCGTACGGCACTCGCAACACTCGCCGATGTTGATGGCATTGTTTATGCAGAGTTTCGTGAAGAATATCCCATTGCACGGAATCGAGCTATTGCCTCGGCGACGATGAAGGCCGTTGCGGGCTACGTTGCCAATAAGGCTGCCAGCGATAATGCGAAACGTCGCGGGCGCGACCCCAATGCCGAGTTCGTCCTTTTGGCGACATTGATGGCGACCAATGCTTACGGTACGATGTCTGCACATGCTGACCTGCGAAATTGGTCAACATTGCCCCAAGAGATACAAATGGGCCGTTTTGTTATACCGAAAGGAAGCACACTTAACCTATCCGGTGGCGCTCTTAAGGGTACGATACCATGCCAGCTGCCTACTGCCCGAGTTGTTCTCGTGACGATTCGCTCGATTTCTCCACAAATCCCTGCCATTGTGCGTACAAGTATCCTTCAACCATGAAAAATATCCTCACACTTGTTACCGCGCTTCTCGCTGTCGGCTGCGTCTCGAGCGAATCGGCAACGTTGCTCGTGCCCTCCGATGCGCCCCTGGGATTCACGATCATTTCCGAAAACCCCCACTTCAACCGTAGCGCTGAGCCCACTGAGTTAAAGCGCGGTTTCGCTGAAGACGGTGTCACCCCGAAGATCAGCTTGCTCGTCCAAAATACCACATCTTCAGCACAGCGTCTGAACTACCGCGTCGAATGGCTTGACGCACAAGACATGCCCTTGCGTGGTCAGGTCGATGTTGCCCATGAGGCCACCATTCCCTCTGGTAGCGTCCAAAGTCTCGTATCGGTTGCACCCAGTTCAAAGGCTGTTCGGTTCCGCTTCTGGATGACCGACGTCGGCGGTGCTGCTTCCGTGCGCTAATTTTTACATCCCATGAAAAACACCCTCCCTATCTTGCTGAGTAGCTTCCTGATCTGCGCTTGCAGCAGTCCTGCCGTCTACGTTGATCCGAACAAAGGTGCCGGCGTTGTCAGCGTTGATGCCGTCAACGTGCAAGACTTTGCCATGGCTGCAGATGGCATGTTGCAATCCCTTTACGACTCACCCGCGTTCACTGGCAGCAAAGCCAAGGATGGCGGTGCACCTGTGTTGCTCGTCGGACGTGTTCGCAATGACACGACGGACAACTTCGACGTCGATATGCTTGTGAAGAAAATGACTGTTTCCATTACGCGTAGCGGCAAAGCGCGCGTCGCCAAAGCGATTGGTGTCGGCCCAACCGAAGATACTGTAGCCGCAGAAGCACGTAAAGGTGCCCCTGCCCTCACCCCTGATTACACCCTCTCCGGAAAGATCCTTGAGAATCGTGCGAAGGCGGGCTCGACGCGCCAAGCGACCTACACCTTCCAACTCTCACTGACTGAGGTAAAAACTGGGCTTTCCGTCTGGGAAGAAGAGAAGTCGATTACCAAACAGGGAACGAAGAATAGCGTCGGTTTCTAATCGTTATACTTACGTATCAGATAAAGGGCGGCTTTAGGCCGCCCTTTTTATTTACAGAAATTAATCCTTCACCCACATCTCGAGCTGACATTCAAATCCACCGAGATCGACAGCGTTGCGAGAAATCAAACGCAGTGCGCGTTCAGGAGCTTCGAGTTTAAGCGGGTTCGGGAAAACAAGTCGTCCACCTGGGCGCAAGACCTTTGCGGCTGCATTAAAGAGATTCACGATTAACCCACGCATATCGGCAATGGGGATGCGACGTCCCATTGGTGGATTCGTAATAACTAAAGAAGCTCCCCCGATTCCGAGCTCGGGGATTTTTGTATACTCACGGAAGTCACCGCAGACGAAGGTTCCGCGTACACCTGGTACGTCGGCAGCTTCAAAGTTTTTACGAGCGATTTCTACCGCCTCGGCGCTCAAATCTGTTCCGATGACTCGGGAAGCACCCCCAAGCATCGCGCGTTCAATGAGTTCGATACCCGAGCCGCAGAATGGGTCCCAGGCGACTTCGCCGACATAACTTCCCGCCAATCTTGCCATCGCTGCAGCTAATGGCGGGTGAGATCCTGCGGCGACTTCACCGGTTCGATAGCCAAGTCGAGGATCCGGCGAAAGTCGTGGGCGTAACTCAACGGAGGCACCACCGGGTGCGGAGAAGATATCGACGGACCAGGGAGACTCCCGTGGGTCATTAAGAATTTTTGGGTCGAATCGATGTACTTCGGCTCCGACTTTACGCACCAGTTCAGCGTCTCCCAGTGCGGGATCCATTTCGATACGATAGCGGAATGCCCCATCTGTAAATGCGGCCAAGAGGTCACGGGTGCGGTTGGAGGCGATGCGCAAGGCAATCGGATTGATGGCTTCTTCGGGGCTTTGAGCACGGACGTCTCCCAAAACGAACCCCACTTGGGCAAAGCAACGGAGTTTATAGATATCGCCTATCGAGAAGGGCTTCAATGGCTCCAAGACGACCAATCCCGACACAACAGATTTAACCTCAAAGATTTCTTTCGACAGCACGCGAGCTTCATCGGCAAGGATGCGCTCGAGTCCCTTACGACAGTGTAAATGAATTCTCACGCCAGATGGACGTGAAAGTATGCGATCCATACGGATCTCGCCAGGTTCAGTGAGGCGCGCAATCCGTGCAGCCACTCGATCGGGTGCAACTGAAACTGCCGAAGGATCTTTAAGAGCCGCCTCTAAAGTCGCTTCGCCACCAATCTTTTCTAAAGCTTCGACCGCTTTTTGGCGCTCACGCTCGCCGGCAGGTGCCGCCAAAATATCCAAGAGCTTCGCTTCTGCCTGAATGTCGTCTCCGAGTTTAGGTAAAGCCGCCATCGCATAACGACGTACCTTTTCGGAAGGATCTTTAAGTAGACTGTTTAACCATGTCACTGCTTGGGCTTTTTCAGCGGGCGTGCCGCGGTCAGCAAAAGCAACGCCAACGGCACGAATCACCGCGACAAGGCGTGACCGTTCGGGCTCAACCGAACGGTCAAAGGCGGCGACATCCTCTTTCCACAAAGTCGCGCAGGCCTTATCACGTAAGGTGCGGTAGAGGTCATTGTCAGCTTTCATGGATAGCAGAGGGAACGAGGAGTGCAGTGGGTGCAAGCGGTAACCGTCTAGGATGAGCAATACTACCCTCTTTCCTTTTAAAGCACCTCAAGTATAACAATGCCATGAGCAAGGAACACCACGAAGAACTTAATCAATGGGACTGGCTCGTATTAGTGACGGCGGTCTTTTCCATTGTTATCGTTATCATTGAAACATTTATAACGCTACCACCTGAAAGCCTGTACGCCCTCATATGGGTAGACCATGTAGCCTGCGGAATTTTCCTGGTAGATGTGCTCGTACGTTGGCGACGTGCCCAATGGAAAGCACGTTATTGGCGTTGGGGTTGGTTAGATGTGCTCGCAAGCATACCGCTCGATCCTGCATTCCGTTTTTTCCAAGCCATACGCGTCTATCGTCTTATTCGAATCTTCCGAGCGTTCCGGCGCATACATGCCATTACGGACGGCACATTCCTGGCTGAAGGACTCTTAGCCATCCCCGGAGTTGCCGTCGTCCTTATTCTATTTTGTACTAATTTAGTTCTCGAATGTGAACGTAACGCAGTCGATTCGCGCATTCATAATGTCAGCGATGCTCTCTGGTGGTGTTTCAGTACGATTTCAACGGTTGGGTATGGCGATCTTTACCCCGTAACTCACGAAGGGCGACTTATCGGTGCAGTGCTCATGGTCGTTGGCATTACACTCTTTGGGTCGATGTCTGCACTCATTATGTCAAAGTTGATTCGGCCTCAGGAGCTTAAAGATCATGCGGCATACCGTGATGAACTTAAAATGCTCCACGATGATATCCGCGAACTTCGGTCTGAGCTAAAACGCAGCGATAAGCCAAAGTCTTAATTTTACGCACAGTTGTATTAAGAGGAACCCTCAGGCTTAAAGACTGTCTTTAAGATTCGATGCGATGCTTCATGGCCCATGCTTGGGTACTCGCCTTGCTCATGGCGGGTGCAGTGCGTCTAGATGCTGCCAATTCACCAGAGCAGATGCTCGGACGGTGCAAGGTAACTTGGGACTCCCCGTCGCGTGATGCCTTTGACAGCATGCCACTTTCCGGAACCAGGGGTTCGGGTGCGAATGTATGGTTTTCCGAAGGCGCACTCCATTTCTATTTAGCTCACAACGGAGCTTATGATGCCGATGAAGTTTTGCGAAAAATCGGCGCCCTAACGATCAAGACTCCTGGGCTCGAACTCACTAAACTTAAAAGTTTTCGCCAAGAACTAGATCCAGCTTCAGGCAGCATCCGAATTGAAATCACGGCTGAAGACGGAACGACACTTTCCTACCTCTTACAGTTCGCAAGCGAATCACTCATTATCGACTGCAAAACATCCCGTAAGTTGTCCATGGAAGTTGCCTATGGTAACTGGCGAATTAAACCGCAACCAACTTCTGCAGATTCCGTCGAGTTGCTTGATGGCGTTTTGGTATATACCCACCGTAATGGTGAAACGAAACGCGCCAACGATCTTGCAAAGCAACAAAACCTCAGCGGTGTCGCTTTCATTAATCCTGCAGAAAATCGCCTATTTGGTTGTGCGATTGCTGCGCGTGGTAGCATCCAATGGCTCCCAGTTAGAAATGTAAAATTGCCGAATTGGGATGGGTGCGAGTGGCCAGGTTTGCTGCCAGAGGCCACGCGACAACTGATTGTGGTAACTTTGGCTGCTGGAAAAAAGACTGACCCCAATGAATGGGTGGATCGCTCAAAGCTTCTCTTGGAAGCAGACGCCCTCGCTGCCGTGCGTTCTACCAACGAACTCCGCTGGCAGGAATTTTGGCAACGAAGCTATATCTTCGTGCAACCTAAAGCCGACGCGAGCGACGAAGCCTTTCAGATTGGGCGGAATTATCAGCTCTTCCGCTATATGCTCGCTTGTAATCAAGGCGGCGAGTTGCCGCTAAAGTTTAACGGAGGGATTTTTACCGTCGAAGCACACGGGGATCGCATTCCGCAACGTTTGAATAATCAGGAACTCGGGAAACCGCCTACGGGCCGCGACCCTGACTACCGTCGTTGGGATCAGATGTTTATGGCACAAAACCAACGTTGGTTGGGTTGGCCAACAATTGCATCCGGCGACATGGACCTAACGGCGCCCTCTTTGCTTTTTTACCGCGACCGTACGGAAACTGCCCGAACCCGTGCCAGAAACCTTAAAGCCTATGGTGCAGTGTATCACGAATACCAATCACTCGGCGGCATGGTGTACGACGCAGGCACTCCCGAGGGACTCTGCAAGCATCCACACCTCACCTATCACTTCTCGATGGGTCTCGAGCACGCATGGATGGCCATGCAATCCAGTTTGGTGAACGGACAAAACATCCAAGAGCACAAGTCCTGGATTCTCGCCCAATTACGTTTCTTTGATAAGTTCTACCGCGATGCCGCCAAGGCCAGAACCGGTAAAGAGTTCAGTCCTGATAATCGTTTGATTCTGTACCCAGCCAATGGACTTGAGTTGACCGGTGGAGCAACGAATCCGATTGAGACCGTCGCCGCGCTCCGTGCTATCACTGCAGGCATGCTCAACTATGGTCAGCTTGATGCGGCTGAACAAAAGTTTGTGAGTGAGTTCCAAACCCATCTACCCGAACTGCCGACCCTCCAGCGCAATGGCTTTACCATCCTTGCCCCTGCGAAGACTTGGGAAAAACTTTTTAACGGTTGGGAATTACCCGAGCTCTATACTGCATGGCCTTACCGTCTCGTGGGTGTCACGCAGCCATCAACCCTCACGCTGGCACGCACTACGTGGAATTTGCTCGATGAACCACGCGGCAATAATCGCACGGGCATTTGTCACAAACTCGACTTTTCCTGGCAACCAACCCTGGTTGATGCAGCTGCGCTCGGCTGGCCACAAGAAGCAGGCAAGCGAGCGATTGCGAAGCTCTCCGATCGTGCATCCCCTTGTCGCTTCCCTGCATTTTTTGGACCCGGTCATGATTGGCTTCCCGATCATAACTGGGGTGGAAGCGGTTCAGTGGGTTTACAAGAAATGCTCTTGGCGGCAGAACCAGATTCAAAGGGTAAGATATACCTGTTAGCTGCTTGGCCTAAAGACTGGGATGTATCTTTCAGACTACATGCACCTGGAAAAACCTTGATAACGTGTGACGTCGAAGATGGAAAAATTACGCGATTGGAAGTAAGCCCTTTGTTGCGTAGGAAAGATATCGTTCTGCCAGAAGGTTGGAACCTGCCACCGCAATGAAACCACGGATGATCATCATTGGGAGTTCTGCCCTGATTGCACTAACTGCAGGCGCCTCGCTTTGGTTTTACGTTATGTCGTCACCTCTGTCCGCGCCATCAGTCGTAGCGACACAAGCGATAGACTTTAATCGCGATGTACGACCCATTCTTTCGGACCATTGTTTTGCCTGTCATGGTCCTGATGCCAACAAAGGACGTAAAGCTGGATTACGGCTCGATACACCTGAAGGCGCCCTGGCACTTCTGAAAAGTGACAACCGGGCAATCGTTCCAGGCGATATCCATGAAAGTGCAATCGTTGGACGTATCCATCAGACCGACGAAGAAGAGGTCATGCCTCCTCCCGATTTTAAACGTCCACTCACCTTTGAGCAAAAAAACACCCTCACGCAGTGGATTGCGCAAGGTGGTCGGTATGCTAAACACTGGGCGTTTGTTAAACCA
>CAIYUD010000257.1 GCA_903929325.1 uncultured Opitutia bacterium
AGGAAACCCATGTCGAGCATGCGATCAGCTTCATCTAGCACGAGAACTTCGCAGTCACGGAAATCGCCATGACCTTGCGATGCGAGGTCAAGCAAACGACCGGGCGTCGCCACGAGTAAATCGCAACCCGCACGCAGTGCCGAAATTTGGGAACGTTCACCGACGCCACCATAAACAATCGCTACGGCAAGTGGGAGGTGACGTGAATAAGCACGGACGTTTTGTTCAATCTGCACAACTAGCTCGCGCGTTGGTGCTAAAATGAGGGCACGTACCGCACCGCGCTCGGCCTTACCTTTAGCAAGACGTGTAAGCAAAGGGAGCGTAAATGCTGCGGTCTTACCTGTGCCCGTCTGGGCAATGCCAATAACATCGACACCCGATAAAACAATCGGGATAGCCGCCGCCTGAATGGGCGTAGGCTCGGTGTACCCTGCCTCGGCAACAGCGCGAAGTACTGATTCATGCAGACCTAACTTATCAAACGTCATGCCGCACCGTGAGCACCGAAAGTGCCTGGGGCGAGAGCAATCGACGCCTAACGCTTGGTTAAGTCCTGCCGCTCAATCGGCTCTACGTGCGCTAAATGGTCGGGACTCTTCTTGCCGCTTAAGACCTTCCAAAGACACCAAACGAAGAGATACGTAACGGAACCAACCGATACGGCCATGAAGAGTATGCCTGTAGACGTCATAAATTAGCGAGATTGGTGGGACCAACGACGGCCCGCGAGATGGATAAGGAGGGATGAAAATACGGCGAACACCAATAAGAAGAGAGCTGTCAATCGGGCGACATGGCTTGCGGGATGCGCTTCGCTTCCAACTAAGTCCAGGATCTGATCCGTGGGCATAAAGGCTGCATCCGTGAAACTTAAATTCCAGCCAGCAACATTACGCAAAACGAACATACTAAAGATCACCGTTAAGAATATCGGCGAAACCCAGCGCAAGACGTGGCGGAATATTCTTGGCACTTGAATATCGGCACCATGGTGCAAGTGCTGCCATCCACGCTCGGTACCAAACCCAAGGTTGAAGACGTAGATGAGTAAGGTGCCTTGAAGGAAGATACCGATATCACCAATCCAGAAGTCGACGGTTGAGAGCGCCTTAAGGTCGCGACTAAACCAAACCACAAGCAAACAGCCTGCAGCCGTAATTAAACCTAACAGTGCAACCGAACGACGTCGATCCAACCCGAGACCTTCTTCCAAGAATGCGATACCAGGCTGAAGCATGGAAAGCGACGAAGTGATTGCGGCAATGAAGAGAAGGACAAAGAACAATCCGCCAAAGATGTGCCCACCAGGCATACCCGCAAAGACTTGAGGTAATACATTGAAACCGAGTGCAAATGTGCCACCCGCTACCGCGGAAGCCCCCAAGAAGGCAAAGGCGGCAGGTACAGTGATTAAACCGCCCAGCGCAACTTCACAGAACTCGTTCGCCGCAGTCGCCGTTAAGCCACTCAAAGCCACGTCGTCCTTCGGCTTCAAGTAACTGGCATACGTAATGATGACGCCGAATCCGACAGAGAGCGTGAAGAAGATTTGCGA
>CAIYUD010000258.1 GCA_903929325.1 uncultured Opitutia bacterium
GATCCGCGCCCTTCTTTCACCAAGTCGTTTATCCAAATTCCGCGGAGCTTCCGTAAGTTACGACCCAAGCAAATAGCCACATATGCCTTGCTAACTTTGCCCTGGGCAAAAAGTGCTTTAGCCTGGGTGGCGGCTTCTGCATTCGTGGCGAGCAAGATAACGCCGCTCGTGGGACCATCTAAACGATTGATCAGCCAGACGCGACGGATGCCACCCGCACCATCACGAATGTGGTAAGCCTCTTCTTCGAGGGAGTAATTCGCCGTGATAATAGACCGAGCGTTATCTTCCGAGCTATTCGGGTGTGCGAGTACACCTTCTGGCTTATCGATGGCGACCAATCCAGATTTACAAACCTTAAGAACTTTAACGCCTGCTTGGAGCGGGGTATTTTGGAAATCCGCACTCATCGGTAATGGAAGGTAATCGTGACAGGTTCATCGTCGCCCAGCATCGCCACCATATCTGCGCGCCAACTATCAAAGGGTGCCGTCATGAGCACAGAATCCCTGCAACTTAGCGCTGCGAGCTCAGGGACGGTAGACGTTAAGATTTCTGAATCCGTTACTGTCCCGTCGCGGTGAATACGAAAACGTACAATGACAATACCCGAGGCAAAGTCATCGAACTTCGCACGCTCCAGCAGACTCCACCAACTCGCCTGAATAGCCTCCATCATCCGCTGTGCGTAATCACCATAGCTCGAAAATCGCGCATCAAGGGAAAGCGTCCCTGCACGATTAACGCCCACCGGATTACGTAAAAGTAAACCGAAGGTTCCGGACGGCAACGAAGCCTTGGGCGTCGAAGCCGTCTTTACCGGAGGACGTGGCAGTGGCACCGACTGACCCACTCCCGGCTTCACCGCAATGTTGGGCGTGCCTGCTTCTGGCTGAGGTACCTGAGCCGCAAACGGCTCACTAGGCTTGGGCAATGCTTGCGTTAACCGAATATCTTCAACTGAGACTCCATCCGCTTTCGGGAGTGCCGAGCGTGTAGGAACGGGCTCAGGAATCGGCTGCGCAGCTTTTTGATTCTTCGCAGAGAGAAAGGGTGAATCTTGCGGTGTCTCGCGATTGCCCTCGTGCGACACTTGAGCTAACTGCATCGATTGCGGAAGTTTCTTCTGATCAACCGGGGTAGGCGCAACAAGCACGCGCGTGCTACGTATAGGCACTATCACATGGTCAGCGAAAGGCGATGAGAGCCAAACCCCAAGGATGGAATGGAGCACTACCGTCGACAAAAGCGCCAGGAGCACTGGACGGGTTTCGTCTCTGACTTCGCCTGGGTAGGGCATGCGATTACACTGCCCGATAGAAAGTAGTACTCAACTTATAATAACACCAAATTCTGTTCAATTTATCGCAACAAACGTCGCAAAAGACCTAATTGAACCAGCTTCTCCTTCAAAAATTCAACCGGCAGACCCATGATAGTGGAAATAGGAGGCTCGAAGGACTCGATGATGATTTCCTTGCCCTCTTGGATTCCGTAGGCGCCAGCTTTATCGAGCGTATTCACTAACGCCATATATTGATTGATAGCTTCATCCGATAAATTCCGAAAGCGGACTTTTGCAGTAATACAGTGAAATTCTAGCAAGTGTTCGTTTTTGAGTAGCAAGCAAATGCCGGTGTGGACGGTGTGCTCGCGACCGGAGAGCAATTTTAACATCGCACGCGCTTCCTCTAAATTTGCCGGCTTATTCAAAGCACGCTGATCCAGCGCCACAGTGGTATCTGCACCAAGAACAA
>CAIYUD010000259.1 GCA_903929325.1 uncultured Opitutia bacterium
CACCTGTGAGTGCTCGGGCGGCTTCCTTTACGTCTTTTTCTGTGTAATTACCTTCGCCGAGACTGAAGAGCTCGAAAAGTTCTCGAGCGAAATTTTCGTTGGGCTGACCCTTTGTGTTCTTATCTGCATCTAAAAACTGAAACATCGCGGGGTGTTTCATGACCGCGCGCAACATGGTAGCGTAGTCTGAACTGATATTCTTCCGTAGGGTTGCTTGATAATCAAAGAGCATGTCACTGCGCTTGATCTTGTCTGCGGTAACCACGAAAATATCCTGAAGGTAGAGAACGAACTTCTCTTGTGCGGAGAGTTCTGGGCGACGGGCAAACTCAAGCCACGAAACAGCATAGTCCTGGACAACTGCTTCATTTTTTCGCTTCAGTTCCTTGATGAATTCTTTGCGCTCTTCGACGGAGAGGGATTTAAGCTTGGCCCTAATTTCTTCACTCTCTTCACTCAAGTTCTCCAGCTTGCGCGGCATGGGCATGGGGCGAACAGAGGCGAATGCACGCCGTACGGTTAGTTCGGGTCCCTCACGAAGGGCGAGGGCGGTTGAGGCAGGGGTTGCACTGAATCCGAGCCTACGCAGTAAGTGCTTTGCGCAGTTCTCGTCCCAGCGACGTGTATCAAAAGCCATCCAGGCACGTTCAGGAGAGGGTAAGGGGATTGTTTGGCTCATGGGGTGATTCCTCTACAGTAATTTAACACCCAAATCCTAGGTAAGTTCGCCTCATTTACACATAAATTCGATTGATACCTGTGTTCGCCAAAAATAGAGTCCTTGCCTGCTGATGAGTCTGCCTCCTTCCGATGGTCCAGAAGTCATACCTCCGCCTCCGCCCGGGTCAGGTGCTGCGGCTGGCGTTCCTTCTCATTCAGCCTTAGAGGGTCAGGCGGCTGGGTTGGGTCGCTATAACAAGAATTTCTGGGTTCGCCTAGGGGGCCAAGGTTTAGCGGTTTCCATTATCATCCATTTATTCCTCCTTATCATCTTTGGATTTTGGGTTGTATCAAGTTGGACGGATATTGGTAAGACTGACCCCGACAGTTTTGTTACGGGATCTGGCGGCGGTGCTGCGGGGGATGCTGCGAAAATTTACGAGCACAAGGTCACCCCTAAGAATGCTAAAAATTTAGCCAAAACAACCGCGCGGATTACCTCGAAGAGTTCCACGTCATCTGTTTCTTTACCCGATCTGCCGTCGACGTCTGTTTCAAGTATGCTGTCCGGCATGACTGCTGGCGGTGCCTCCAAGGGTTTTGGCGGAGGTTCGGGCGGCGGAATTGGTTCTGGTAAAGGCGCCGGCGTCGGCAATGGGCGTAATTTCGTGGGCCGACCCGTGATGGGGGCTAAAATTTTTGCATCAAGAATTGCCGTCTACCTCGATGCCTCCGGTTCGATGCGTGGCTACTTGCAGCGCGTCGAAGATGAGATCCGCAAGCAGTTTCCCGAGGCAGACATCTACCGTTACAACGGCGCATGGACGTTTGTGGAGGATGGCGATGTGGTCGGAGGCCGACGTTCGAAGAATAAAGAAGGCGTAGGCCCTCCTCAGGATCCTTCGTCTTTTACGACCGACCCTAAGACGCTGACGCCCGAGGGTAAGTCGATTTTCCGTAAGTATGATGATAACTTCCGAAAAGGTTCTGTGGGCGCTTGGGTTGATGTCATGATGAAGGAGCGCTACGACGCACTCGTGATTTTCTCAGATTTTCAGGACGGCGTAGACCAATATAAGAAGAATGAACTCATTTACGCTGATGGAAGTCGTCAGCAGGTAAACACGCGTAAAAAAGCCGATGAGCGCTGGGAGGGTGATTGGATTTCGGCCTTTGGCTCAGGTCGCGATGGCGGCATTAAGCTCTACTGCTTCTCGACAGAGTGTGAACCACAGCCCTTGCTTTCGCAGTGTATCAAGGCTTCGGGCGGTGAGACGAAGATGGTTACTTGGCTACGCACAGGCGGCCCGCCACCCGCAGCCCCAGCTGACACAGGCACGGGTGCTGCCGCTCCGCAGCAGACCGTTCCTGGCGGTCAGCCTTACCGTCCCGCTCGCTAAGTTGGGCTGAGGGTAAATTCCGCAGTCATCAACCTCAGCTCCCTTTCGTTGAGGCATAGCAGGCATCGTATTCGATGTGTGCATGAACGTCCATTCTGCACGATCACGTTTCACGCATGGACCTTGGCTTGCGACCGTTGTCCTGCACGCGCTTCTCTTCGTCGTCGCTGTTGCATGGGTGATTGTGCGTTACCAACCGGCAATCATACCCTCTGAGCCTGATTGTTTCGCAATACCCTCCGCAGGAGCCAGCGCAGCCGTAACCGTCGTCGCGAGTAAGCCGCGTCCGAACCGCGTTCCTGTGGTGCGTATTACTTCAACCAGTTCTGAATGCTCGATGGCTTTACCCGCATTAACTTTAGGGGAGAGCGGTGAATCGGCGCCGTTGCTTTCCGGTGGGCTGAAAAAAGCGTCAGCTGGGGGAGCTGGTTTAGGTGCTGCGGGGCTGGGCATTGCTGCCGCTGGAACGGGTGTTGGCCGTATCGGCAAGGCAGTTATGGGCGCGCGAATTGTCGCGCGTAAATTAGCCGTATACCTCGATTGTTCGGGTTCGATGCGGCCTTACTTGGCAAAGGTTGAAGCAGAGATACGTCTGCAATTTCCTGATGCAGATATATTTCGTTTTGATGGGGCTCGGGTCGTAGTGGTTGATGGCGAAGTTGCGGATGGAAAAGGATTTGATGGACATTTTGGAACGTCCCATCCTGGGCAAAGTGATCCTGCAAGCATGACACTCGCAGGCAGGCGACTTCTCGATCGCATAGACACGCACTGCGAATCAGGATCGTTGGGCGCTTGGATTGATTGGTTGTTATCTGAAGATTACGACGGCTTGGTTGTCTTTTCAGATTTTCAGGACGGTGTCCGACAATACCGTAAGCCAGCAAAGGGCACCCCCGAGCTTATCTATGCAGATGGTTCGCGTCGCTCGGTCAATGAACGCAAAGAGGCGGATACACGTTGGGAAAAAGCGTGGCTTAGTCGTTTTGGCGCAGCGGAACGCGGCCAAGGCCCGCGACTATACCTTTTCTCTATCGAGGTTCAGCCACAGCCACTTTTACGTCAATGTGCGGTTGCCTCCGGCGGCAGTGTGACGATGGTAGAGTGGTTGCGAGGCAAGTCCCCGCGTTAAGTTTTTACCATGCGTCCTTACACTGCTGAATTCACTGCGGCCTTTGCGGATACTGATGCCGCCGGCATTGTGCATTTTTCTACCGTATTCCGTTGGGTTGAGGGCGCTGAAGAAGGACTCTTCGATGAGCTTGGTTTACCTTTCCTTGCGCGCGAGGGTGCGACTCTTCGCGGATTTCCCCGTGTGCGTGTTGAGTGTGATTACCTCGCTCCCGTACACCGCGGCGACCAAGTGACACTTGCACTCCGTCCGACGGAGATTGGCGACAAGCGCATCGTTTGGGCTTTTGAAGCATCCGTCGCTGGTAATGCAGTCGCACGCGGCGCACTCACCACCGTCTATGCCTGGCGCGAGGGTGAGGGCGCGATGCAGGCCGCCCTCGTCCCCCTCTCGATCAAGCAGGCAATCGAGCAGCGCTTTAAGGGATGATGTCGGTACGGCGTAATTGGCTGTCGACTGCGCTAGTCGTTGTGGTCGTGTTGCTATGTCTGGGTGTAGCCGCTTGGTTGGGCTACGGACAACCACCTTCGCGACCGCTGCATGCTGACGAGGCTGGGCAGTGGTCGCTGATGGTCGAGGCCAAGCCGCACAGCGAGACGCAGGACCATTTTCATGGTCCTGTGCTTGGCTTGCTCGCTCGCGCCGGACTCACCGTATTCGGGGTCGAGCCGGCGACTGCCTCCGAGGGTGCCTTACGCGCTGTGCCACTCGTCTTTGGCTTCACCCTGCTGTTTTCGTCGTTCGTTCGGAGCCATCGATCCTCGGTTTTGCTCGGTTTGCTGGCCATCGCGCCTTGCGCACGGTTTATTCAAGAGCCGATTCTTGCAACCTCGCTCGTTTGGGCAGCCCTGTTTTGGTTGAGAGAGGATGAGGTTGAGACCCGGCATCTCTGGCGGCTGCGCTTCGTTGCCGGCGCCGCCGCTGGCCTCGCGCTCGCCTGCAAGGTCACAGCAGCTCTTTATCTGAGCGTGGTCGCTGTATCCTATCTCTGGGTGCGACGTGGCGAACGCTCCCGGGGCGGGTTGGTTATCTTCTGGGTCTCGACAGTCTTTTTCTGGGCCTACTGGCAAAGTACATTCTTTACCGACTTGCCTGCTCTGGCCGCTTGGTGGGTTCAACTCGGGCGTGCCTTTGGAATCGCTGCGGGTGTGACTCAGGAACCCTTGAAGCTTGTTTCGGTTTGGCCGTGGGTCTTGTCGACCTTGTTGCTTGTTGCGGCGGGCTATGGTCGTTGGCGTCGTCGTGCAGGGACGCCACTTGGTCGCCATAGACTCGATCCTCTCTTGATGGCATCGGCGCTCGTGCTACTCGTGCATCTTCTCCTGCCATACAAAACGCCGTGGCTATTGATGACGGTTGATATGCTCGTATTGATTGTGCTGCTGCCGGAACTGGTTTTTGACGACCTGTGCCGTGATTTCGACGAGGGTACATGGCGCGTTGTCCGCGGCCTTCTCTTGGTGTTGTTGTCCATCGGCGTATTCCGCTGGGTCGCTGACGTCCGCTATGCCTACCTCGAGACATCCGCCGCTGTCCCACCGGTCGCGCGTGCTATTCGTGCGGCGGCAACGTCAGACAGTTCATTTGTCATACAGGTGCATGGTACCAATTACTGGCCACTGCCTTATTACTTAAAGGGATTGTCGGTTGGGTATGGAGATTATCCAGGAGCCGAGCGTGCTAACGTTCGATTGCTCGAAGCTAGCGGCTCGGATGCGCCTCGGGCTGAAGGTTACAAGGTTACCCCGATCGAACTTCGTACGAATGAAGTCTGGTGGTTACTCGTGCGCCAAGATGTTGAGCTTGGACAGTGAGTGCAGTCCCAGGCTATGAGCCCACTTCAGCCTCTGCGCCCTGTTTTATACTCGATTTAA
>CAIYUD010000260.1 GCA_903929325.1 uncultured Opitutia bacterium
GGCAGATTGCTCACGTGTTACGCACCCGTTTGCCGCTCCAGTATTGCTACTGTCGCTCGACTTGCATGTCTTAACCACGCCGCCAGCGTTCACTCTGAGCCAGGATCAAACTCTCCAAAAATCGGTCCTTGCGGACCTTTTTTCAAAGGTTCGGATCCTGGGATCCGAACTACTATTTTTTAACTATCCCTCAGTGAACACTTGGCTTTGATCTTCGCGTTATTCTCATTTCTGGGAACCACGCGACATCATCGCCAAGGTTCACCAGGTTTAAAGGTTGACCATACGTTAGGCCGTATAGTCGCACAAAGTGACTCTCAAAGAACCGAAAAGGGGCTCTCCCCGAAAGGAAAGAAGGGCGGACGGTGGTGGCTTTGGGGCCTTCGTCAACACTCATTTGCAGCTTTTAGCGCCGGTAATGAAACCGACTACGCTGCGACCTCACGGATCAAGGAACAATACTGGCGAACCAGTAGGAAGGTAGAATGTGACAGCCTGAACTGGCGTTTACAAGGGAATTCAAACGTTTTAGCGACTTTTTTGACAGCCATGCTCGGTCTTTTAGAACGTTGATTGGCAACAAGATGCGTTCTAAATGTAAAAGTTTTACATTATTTTGACTCCCAGGCTAGCCCAAGCGAAGAAAACCCCTTCCGGCGACGTCCAGCGATAACCGATCGCAGGAAACAGCCCGCGCGATGGCTTTTGCAGGAGTTGTAATGACATTACAACTACAAGCCTTGAATCGTTCTGATACTTGCGAAAAATTCACAATGATGCACCGTATCTGCATGAAGTTTGCCCTGTTTCTACTTCCTGCATTGGCGATTGCTGCACCTTCTGGCTCCACTGCAGAACAACCGATCGACGACGCCAAAATCTTCCAGCGCTTAGACCATGAAGTCGGCGCACTTGCGGAATCTGGCAAAGCTCCACTCGGTCGCGAAGAGCGTCTCAAACAAGTCGCACGCCGTACAACCGTAGTTCCCAAGCTACTTCCAGCGTCTGCGAATGTTTTATCTAAAGAAGATCTTTATACGCGTGCAGCCGCTAGCACCGTACTCTTTGGGACAGCATTTAAGTGCGAAAAATGCTCACGCTGGCATAGCGCTATGGCCTCGGGCGTCATCATTGATCCTTCAGGAATTGTTGTGACCAACTACCACGTGGCCGGTGCAGCAAAAGGCGACGCGATGGGCGTGATGCTCTCCGATGGCACATTCCTACCTGTCACTGAGATTCTCGCAGCCGATCAGAAACAAGACGTGGCTCTTGTCCGTATCCAAACCGGCGGTAAAGCCCTGCCTGCCCTACCCGTGCGCACCGACCTACGTGCGGGCGGCGACGTCCTTTGCATGAGCAACCCCGATAATTGCGTGGGCTACCTCTCCGAAGGCATTGTGGCACGTTACAACCGTCAACCTAGCCCTACAGGCAATGGCCCCGTCTGGATGCAAATCACGGCCGACTTTGCCAAAGGCTCAAGCGGAGGCCCAATCCTCGACCGCAGTGGAAATGTCGTCGGTATCGTTTCATCAACGAACTCGGTTTATTACGACGAAGCTAAAAACGGCGGCCAACCAAACAACTTGCAGATGGTGCGCCACAACTGCGTACCCGGTACGGCCATCCTTGGCCTCACTCAAGAAGCCAAGCCTGCTGGACGATAAGCCTTAAGCGTGCCCAGGTGTGCGCGGGTAGGCAATGACGTCACGGATGTTACCTTCGCCGGTGACAAACATGAGCATGCGCTCGAAGCCAAGACCGAAGCCCGCATGCGGCACGGTGCCGAATCGACGTAAATCTGTATACCAAGCATAAGCCTGCAGATCGAGGCCATGCTCGCTCATCGCAGCTTCTAAGCGGTCTAGACGCTCTTCGCGCTGACTCCCACCAACAATTTCTCCAACGCCTGGCACCAATAAATCCATCGCCGCAACGGTTTTACCGTCATCGTTTTGACGCATATAGAACGGCTTCGCTGTCTTCGGATAATTGTAAACA
>CAIYUD010000261.1 GCA_903929325.1 uncultured Opitutia bacterium
CGAGCAAGGGCGTGCCCTACCCCGCCCGCACGTACTGCCGAAGCTGCGCGCACTTTACCGGCAGCCATAAGTTTATGCACCGCGGCTAATCGCTCACGTAGAAGCACCAGATCAGGCAAGAGAGCCGATGTGCGAGGAATTTCGATCAGGACTAACTCTGATCCAGCTTGTTTGAGTTCTGCGGAGATAACTTGGGATGCTTTACCAGGAACAATTGCGAAAGAGATGAGCGTCGGCGGGACGTCGAGATCCTTGAAAGAACCTGACATCGAATCCTTACCACCAATCGCAGCGGTACCCATTTCCAGTTGGGCATCGAAAGCGCCAAGCAAGGCAGCCAACGGTTTACCCCAGCGTTTCGCATCGCTGCCCAAACGTTCAAAGTATTCTTGCAAGGTTAGTCGTGCGCGTGCGGGATTTCCACCCGCAGCAGTGAGACGGGCCAAAGATTCGGCAACGGCGCAGACGGCACCATGCCCTGGCGACCATTGTGCGACCACGGGACTATACCCGTAGGACATAATTGAACAGGTGTCGGTTTCCCCACCGAGTACTGGCAACTTCGCTGCCATGGCTTCTTGCGGTGTCGATTGATGAATGCCACCAAAAGGATGCAAAACAGTCGACGCTCCAATCGAAGCATCAAAGCGCTCAACCATCCCGCGTTGTCCAGCTTGTGGAAGAGTGGAGAGTGCTTCGAGAAGGTCGTTCGCCGTCGGTGTCGTCTTCGCAGGATGGAAGGGATGCCCCTGGGGATTCGGTGCAGCGATATATGCCGTAGCGGTTTGACGGACGCCATTGGAGTCCAAGAAATCGCGAGCGATATCGACGACTTTCTGGCCGCGCCATTCCATGATGAGATGACCGGTGTCGGTCACATCCGCGACATGTACGCATTCGAGATTTTCGCGAGTCGCGGCGGATTTAAATGCAGCGACGTCTTTCGGATCGAGCACAACAGCCATACGCTCTTGAGATTCCGAGAGCGCAATTTCCGTACCGTCTAGGCCGTCATACTTTAAGGGCACACGATCCAAGTGAACGTGCAAGGAAGGCGCTAACTCACCAATCGCCACCGAGACGCCGCCCGCACCGAAATCATTACAGCGCTTGATTAGCGGACTAATCACGCGATCACGGAAGAGACGTTGCAGTTTACGCTCCGTCGGGGCATCGCCCTTTTGCACTTCGGCGGAATTCTGCAGGGCTGTTTCGGTATGCTCTTTGGATGAACCCGTCGCACCGCCAACGCCATCGCGACCTGTCCGGCCACCGACTAGTAAAATAACATCCCCAGGCGCAGGCGTACCGCGCGTTACGGCGTTACGTGGACCCGCAGCGACAACGGCACCGACTTCCATGCGTTTAGCCACAAAGCCTGGATGATAGTGCTCGCTCACGAGACCCGTCGCTAAACCGATTTGATTCCCGTACGCGGAGTAGCCGGCGGCGGCTTCACGGGTAATCTTACGTTGAGAAAGTTTTCCAGGGAGAGTTTTTTCGAGCGGCGTACGAGGATCTGCGGCACCCGTCACGCGCATCGCTTGAAATACATAGGAACGTCCAGAGAGCGGATCACGAATCGCACCGCCCAAGCAGGTAGCGGCACCGCCAAATGGTTCAATTTCGGTCGGATGATTGTGGGTTTCGTTTTTGAACATCAACAACCACTCTTCGGTACGACCGTCTATATCTACAGGCACGACTAAAGAGGCTGCATTCACTTCTTCCGATTCCTCCATGTCATCCAAAATTCCCCGACGCTTCAGTTCACGTGCAGCGAGGGTGGCTAAATCCATCATGCAGGCGGTCTTCGATTCACGCTTGAGAGTCTTGCGGACTTCTAAGTAACGCTGCCAAGCTTGGCGGAAGGGTTCGGTGAATGGGGAAGCTTCGAAGTCTACCTTGGTTAATTCCGCCAAGAAAGTGGTGTGGCGGCAATGGTCTGACCAATAGGTATCGAGCAGGCGAATTTCTGTCAGCGTAGGTTCGCGCTTAGCCTGATCGCGAAAGTGTGCTTGGCAGAAAGCAAGGTCGGCATCCGACATCGCTAGCCCCATCGATTGACGGAGTTTGGCTAAACTTTCGGCGTCCAACTTAAGAAAACCCGAAATCGATGCTACAGGTAAGGGTGTCGGCGATGCACGGCGAAGTGCTTTGGGCTTTTCGAGTGAGGCTTCGCGTGAATCAACGGAGTTAATCAGGAAAGCTTTGATGCGGGTGAGGTCGGCAGGGGAAACTTCGCCGCGGATCACATACGTACGCGCAGCGGCGACTGCGGGACGCTCCCCTCCCCCGACGATTTGCAGACATTGTGCAGCAGAGTCTGCACGTTGATCAAATTGACCAGGGAGAAACTCGACGCAAAGGCACGCTCTTCGGGAGTAATGGGGAAAGTCTCCCGATAGACATCGTCAACAGGCGGCTCAGCAAAAACCGTGGAAATAGCTGCCATGAGGGCGTCTTCCGAGACGCCTTCAATATCGTAACGCTGCAAGATACGCAGATCGGTCAGCGTGGTTAATCGAAGCTGTTCACGCAAATCACCTAGCAAACTCTCGGCTTCAGAGCGGAAGTTGGATTTCTTTTCGACGAACAGACGCCACATAGGGACCCTTACTTAAGGGGAAGCAGTCGGCGGAGGGCAAGAAGGGATGCGGGGCGACTTAGAGAGACTAAAGACTAAGGACTAAAGCTCGGTAGAACCGAGCGACTAAAGCAGAGACGGTACGCTACGCTGACGATACGGCCTACGGCCTGACGGCACGCTCGCTAAAGCTCGCTAACGAGACGCTTCGCTGACGAGGTTGTGCTAACTTTCGTCGAGCCGAAGGCGAGTCGTCAAGGTAACCTTGGTCACCTTGACGACTCGCCTCCGGCTCAACGAAAGTTAGCACAACCTCGTCAGCGCAGCGTCTCGTCAGCGAGCTTTAGCGAGCGTACCGTCAGGCCGTAGGCCGTATCGTCAGCGA
>CAIYUD010000262.1 GCA_903929325.1 uncultured Opitutia bacterium
AAGGGAACGCCTAAGAAAAGATCCGCACTGCGCTGATACAGTTGGCAACTGAGACGTCCATCGCCCGAGACGTGAAATTGGAAGAGGGTATGGCAAGGGGGCAGGGCGACTTGATCAGCTTCTTGTGGATTCCAGCCTGTGATAAGGTGCCGTCGTGAAGCCGGCTTGGTTTTGAGATCACTCAGCAGGCGACGTATTTGATCTACGCCGTCTTTGGCGTAGGTTCCGTCGGATTGACGGGTGGCGCCGAAGTTGCGCCATTGATGTCCGTAGATGGGACCGAGATCGCCAGCTTCGCGGCCAAATTTCCCACACTGTTCGGCTGTTGCCCACTCATTCCAAATCGTCACTTGGTGTTCGTTCAGCCATTGGTTGTCCGTCCGACCCGAGAGAAACCAAATCAACTCTTGGATAATCGAACGCACATGCACCTTTTTTGTCGTCACCAACGGGAAGCCTGCTGCGAGATCAAAACGAAGCTGTGCCCCGAAGATTCCTAAAGTGCCGACGCCCGTACGATCTGCGCGACGTTCGCCATGCTGGCGGACGTGTTTCAAAAGATCGAGGTAGGCTTGCATCGGCGAGGGCGAGGTTGGCGGGTAAAGAAGAAAGGGGAAAGACGAAATCGTGTAACGCGGAGATGCGTCTGAAAATAGTGAAGGGATGGCGGGGTAGGCCCGTGCTTCAGGCGTTGTCTATGCCGGCCTACCCTTAATTCATTGACCCCCCGCCCTCTGCCTTATCCCTTTAGAGGAGCGATTATGAGTGACCCTACGCACGACCTAAATGCTATCTCCAACGACCTGCATGCAGTGCGTAAGGAGAAATTAGCCATGCTCCGTGCGGGTGGCGAAGACCCTTACCGCTCGAATTGGTCGCAGACCCATGTGGCCACTGATTGTCCTACACTCATGCCCGAAGGGGTTGAAGAAGGTCCAGAGGTTTCTGTGGCCGGTCGCATTGTCGCCCTTCGTGTCATGGGCAAAGCCAGCTTCGTCAAACTGCTCGACCGCTCAGGCATTATCCAATGCTACTTCACCCGTGATGCCTTGGGCGACCGTTATGATGCCCATTTCAAAAAGCTCGTCGACCTCGGTGACTTTGTCGGCGTGCGCGGTACACTTTTTCGCACGAAGACAGGTGAGGTCACAGTGCGTGCCGCTGAATATGGTTTAGTTTCTAAAGCGCTGCGTCCACCCCCCGAGAAATTCCACGGACTCGCTGACCCTGAACAAGTCTACCGTCAGCGCTATTTAGATCTCATTTCGAATGCTGATTCGCGGCGCCGGTTGCTCATGCGCAGTCGCATTATCGAGTCGATCCGTCGTTTCCTCTGGTCGCGTAACTTCTTGGAAGTCGAGACACCCGCTTTGCACGGCGTCGCTGGTGGTGCTGCGGCTCGTCCTTTTATCACTCACTTCAATGCTCTCGATTGTGATTTCGCACTCCGTATTGCGCTCGAGTTGCACTTGAAGCGCTGCCTGGTGGGTGGCATTGACCGCGTCTTCGAAATTGGCCGCGTGTTCCGTAACGAAGGACTTTCCCGTAAGCATAACCCTGAGTTCACTATGTTGGAGGCTTACCAAGCCTATACGGATTACCGTGGTATGATGGAGCTCATCCGTTCGCTTATTCAGAATATCTGTCGTGAAGTTATCGGGTCCACTGCGATTGAGCGCGCCGAAGGTGGTACCATTGAGCTCGGTGGCGAATGGCGTGAAGTGCGCTATAAGGATTTAATTCTCGAACGCACTGGCGACCCACAATGGTTCTCGCGGACTAAAGCCGAAAAGGTTGCCGCTTGTCACAAGCTGGGCCTCGATGAGCCCCGCGAAGATTGGGAAGACCATGAAGTTACCAACGAAGTCTTTGGTAAGCTCATTGAGCCAGGTTTGATTCAGCCAACCTTCGTAACGCACATTCCAAAGGAGCTTTGTCCGTTAGCTAAAATCACAGCAGACGATCCCACGACCATTGATGTCTTCGAGTTGTGTATCAATGGACAAGAAATTGCCCCTGCTTACTCCGAACAGAATGACCCGGACGTGCAGCGTAAGATGTTGGAAATCCAAGCAGGCGCCGAGACTCAGAAAATCGACGAAGATTTCTTACTCGCACTGGAGCACGGTATGCCGCCTGCAGGCGGTCTCGGTGTCGGCATTGACCGTCTCGTGATCCTTTTAACGGGCGCGGCTAATATTCGTGACACGATTCTCTTCCCGACATTGCGACCTGAGACGCCCGCCTAATTTACGATAGATCGACAGTGCACTGGACCCTTCAACTTGCTCTCCGCCAACTCTTCCCACCCGGCAGAGTTTTTCCAGCTTTTGCAGGTATCTCCATTCTTGGCGTTGGTCTAGGGGTTGCGGCTTTGCTGGTGGTGCAGACGGTGATGAATGGTTTTGGTGAAGAACATCGGCTGCGTATTCGTGAATCGTACGGCGACATTCGAGTTTTCTCAGCCTCGCCCATTGAACACCCGGAAGAACTTGCCGAAGCGGTTGCCCAAGACCCTGAAGTGATTTCATCCACCCCTTATGCGGAGGGCCCGGCCTTAGCCCGTGCGGGCGATTATTCATCCATCGCTTTTGTGCGTGGGGTTATCCCGACGGATAAAAGTCTGCCCGCACGACGTTATGTGACCGATGGTACATTGGACGGATTGGACGACGGTCGGGTGGTTTTAGGTGCTGGCTTAGCACGACAATTGCGCGTGCGCGTGGGCGATAAAGTTGATCTCTGGTCACCCTCGCTGGCTGAACAGGCTGAGCGTGGTCGCGCACCATTACCTGCGGAAATGGAAGTGTGTGCGATTCTGCGTACAGGGTTTACCGAGATTGATGATCGGGCGGCTTTAATCCCCCTGCGTCGATTCAGTGAGCTCTGGGCTTTGGGTAAACGTGCACACGGGATTATTATCCGGATTAAAAATCCGGCGAATGCGGAAGTCGTTGCGGCGAGGCTTGAGGCTAAGAATCCGGTTGGACGTTACATTCCTTGGCAGGCAGAGAAGCGCAATTTACTCGAAGCCATTCGTTTCGAAAAAACGATGCTCTTCTTCTTGATGTTCATCATCACCCTCGTCGCTTCATTCTCCATCGGTAGCACGCTTTTCTCATCGGTCATCCGTCGCTCTCGTGAAATCGGTGTACTCGCAGCCCTCGGTGCGCGCCCTGCAGCCATCGCGACGGTCTTTACGACTCAAGGCTTCTTGATTGGACTCCTTGGAACACTCTTTGGATTTGGGCTCACCTTCCTTATTCTTGGTGGCAGAGATCTTATTTTAAGCACCATCAATGCCTTGTTTGGTGACGGCGATATGGTTGGGCAGATGTATCAATTTAGTGCGGTACCTTTACATTATGATGCGGCTGATTTTGTGACCGCAGCAGTATTCACCCTCCTGACGACTTCCTTTGCCGGTTTAGTGCCCGCCCTTTGGGCTGCACGTCGCCGGCCAACGGAGGCTATGCGCGATGTCTGAACCTGTCCTTCAAGCAAAAGGTCTAACGAAGTCTTATCGCTCAGCGACAGGACTTCTGGAAATCCTTCGTGGCATTGATCTAACCGTCGAAGCGGGAGAATCTGTTTCAATCCGTGGTGCATCGGGCGCAGGAAAGACAACCTTACTGCAAGTGCTCGGAGGCCTTGATGCCCCGAATAAAGGCGAACTCAGTTGGATGGGTCGTCGCGTGGATAAGTTGCGATCGACATCCCTCGCAGGTTTACGTTCACGCCATATCGGATTCGTTTTTCAGAATTATCAATTGATGCCTGAGCTTGGGGCACAAGATAACGTAGCCTTGGCTGGTCGGATTGCTGGAATGTCTCTGCTTGAAGCGCG
This sequence comes from uncultured Opitutia bacterium, assembly GCA_903929325.1. GTDB lineage: Bacteria > Verrucomicrobiota > Verrucomicrobiia > Opitutales > UBA953 > UBA8828. The sequence goes on from CAIYUD010000262.1 coordinate 3,848, forward strand.
TACACGTGCCTTTGAACTCATTAAACTAGTTGGGCTGTCGAGTCGTAGCCGACATTTACCTTCGGCACTTTCGGGTGGCGAATGCCAACGTGTGGCCTTGGCGCGCGCACTCATGAATCGCCCTGCTTTGCTTTTAGCCGACGAGCCAACGGGTAACCTCGACGAAGTTACCGCTGTTGAAATGATGAATCTCTTGCTATCAATTTCGCGCGAACAAGGCGCCGCCTTGGTCCTTGTCACCCACAGTTCGGAATTTGCACGGTTAGCTAGCCGCCAATTGATCCTGCGTGCGGGTGGTCTTTTGAACGCATAATTTGACATCACTCCGAATCCACACCCTATCTTTTCCTATGTCCTCCTCCACAACTTCTGTTTCGCAAGCCCTTCACTGGCGTTACGCTACCAAGAAATTCGATACGCGCAAAATTCCTGATGCCACTTGGGAGATGCTCCGTCAGTCGCTAAGCCTGACGCCTTCCTCCTACGGCCTCCAGCCTTGGAAGTTTGTCGTCGTCGAAAACCCTGCCCTTCGCGCTAAACTCAAGCCGCACTCCTGGGATCAGACACAGATTGTCGACGCCTCTCACTTGGTCGTCTTTACGCATCGTACGGAGATTACCGAAGCGGATGTGAATCGCTTTACCCAACTCATTAGTACGGTGCGCGGCGTACCTGCGGAGAAAATTGAGCCTTACCGTCAGATGATGTTGGGCGGCGTGGTGAAAGGTAAAGATGCTGCCGGACAAAAAGAGTGGGCAGCGCGCCAACTTTATATCGCCCTTGGACAACTCATGGCGGTCGCCGCTGTGCTCGAGATTGATACCTGTGCGCTCGAAGGTATCGACCCCGCTAAGTACGATGAGATCCTTGGCTTTAAGGGGACGGGTTATCAGACGGTAGTTGCGTGTGCCCTCGGTTACCGTGCGACGGATGACCAGTATGCGCAGGCACAAAAGGTACGTTTCCCGACGGACCAAGTGGTGACCAAGCTCTAAGCGCTCGGCGTCTTTAGCTTCGTAGCCAACTCAGGAAGGACTCGTCGTCGACGAGGACTTCTGGGTCGCCGTATTCAGGTGAAAGAGCGGCGCGGTAAGTTTCCGCACCGAATCTTCGGCAGTGTAAGAGGACGCGTGCGCGTTGTCCGGGGGCTCGGACGAGACGTCCCAGTGCTTGGTTTACTTTGCGCATACCTGGGCGCACATACGCTAAAGCGAACGGATCTTCTGCGCCCGCTTGTTCAAACATCTTACGCCGTGCCTCTTGCAGCGCATTGACCTCAGGAAGGGCGGGTCCGATGACGACGGCAGTCCCGATTCGTCCACCGAGTAAATCGATGCCTTCCCCGAGGGCACCACCGACAATCAGACAGAGAATTGAACCCGGTTGTAGCGATTGGTCGAGGAAGCGGCTCATGCCATCGGGACGTAATCCGCGCGGCTGGGTTGCAATCAGCGCACGCGGGTTTGTTGCTTTCAAAACAGCGGCAACTGACTCGGCATATTTATAGGAAGGAAAAAATGCCGCCACCGGTCCTTCCGCTTCGGCGAGTTGAGCTAATGTCTCTGCCGGCTTGGCGTGGTGTTGTTCGCGGGTTTTGTAACGCGTATCCACGCGACCATCAATGGCGACGCGGTAGGCTTCATGGCGCCATGGCGCAAGTGCATCGATGCGAACAAGATTTTCGGGCTCAAGTCCGCAATCAGCGGCGAGCGCTCCGCGTGGACCCGGTGTACCTGTCAGCAAAAGTGTGTGCGCTTGTTGCTGCAGGCGTTCGCCGATAGTTTTTGCGGCGGTTAAGCAATCGAGGTGCAAGGTGCTACCTTCGGGTGACCATAACAACCAGCCAGCATCCATAGATTCAAGGCGTGCTTGCCAGAGCACGGCATTCATGGCTACCCGCGCAGCTCTTTCGGGCAGAGTGTCAACGTCGAGCGGATGTTCAGCAGCGAGAACGATGAATCGATCAGCATGCCCGCTAGCCTCTAAGCGATCATCCGGATCGACCGCATCTGCTTTCGGTAAGCGTTGGAGAAAAGCCGACCAAGCGAGTAGGGCATCAATCCATTGCCGAGGCGCTTGGGCCGTTGCGAGTTCGTTGGCAGCATCTTCGACGGCTGTCGCATTGGCGCTGAGTGAAAGGCATTCAGCAACGCGCTCGGGTAAGTTATGGGCTTCGTCGACAATCAGTACGTGGTCGCTTTCGAACCAACCGGGGAGCAGTTCGAGTGCGGGGCGCTGAGCGGGTGAAAAGAGATAGTTATAGTCACAGATGACGACGTCGGCCTCTGCCACCATCGCTTTAGTAATCAACCAAGGAGGGACTTTTGCCATCCGTCCGAGTTGTCGCACGAGTCCCAAATCAGCACCCTGTTCTAAAAGTTTAGCGGGTATGATTCCTGCTTTAGCCCAATTCTTGCGAATATCTATTGGGTCGTCGGGCATGCCTTCAAGTTCATGTTCGATGCGTGGACGTAAAACGACTGCCCGTAATTCTTTGGCGGTAGCGAGGCGGCGGAGTTCTGTAATGACCTGGAGTTGTCCCGTACCCTTGCCAGTGACATACATTAATTTCCCAGCGCGCCCTGAGCGTAGCAACGAGAGGCCATGTCGGAGGGATGACGACGTTTTTCCAAATCCGGTCGGCGCGACGAAGAGGCGTAATGGATTCCCTGTGCTTGCTTCTAGTTCTTCGCCAGCGGTTAGCCACTCGGGCCGAGGGTCGGCAAAAGGTAATCGGTCGGGTAGGGCGAGGAGCCGTGCGTGGGATTCGCGACGATTCTCGGCATGCGCTGCAATCGCTTCCGCCTGCGACAGCAGCGCTTGTTCCGCCATCTCATCGAGGGCAACGGCTTGGACGGTGCCATCAGCGGGATCGACGAAAACAACTTCGCCGGTCACTGATTTCACTTCGGATCGAATGCGAGCGGCATGACAGTAAACTGCGAGCTGTAGAAAATGGTGTGGGTAGCGCTCCCGTAATTTTTCTGGCGAGCGCGGCAGTCCGCCAAGGACAGTTTTGATTTCCCGAATGCAAACGTCGCCATTTGTTTCGCGCCATTGGTCTGCACGACCCGCGATAGCTAATGTCCAGCCCAGCGACTTAATTTCACAGGCTACACTGACTTCAAACTGCCAGCCATCGTTCGTGGATTCAGCTTGTTGGCGCAGTGTTTCATGCCACTGACGACCAGCTTCGGCTCGCCATGCAGGTACGCTTGCCCCTGTGGCAGGTCCAGGTCGGAACGTTGCAAAACTTTGAGCGCTCAAGTCAATGCGCCAAGCCTTGGTATCGATGCGCATTAGGGGAGTACGTAATGGACTTCACCCACTGCCCAGCGTTCTAAATCTTGGGCAAGATCTTGGACGTCTGCCGTGCTCGCCGACTGTGCATCCAGCGGTTGCGAAAGGACGCCCGTAGCGATTTCGCGACGACTCCCGAGTCGGCCAAGCCAGTCAGCCTCTACGGGCCACCCTCCATCTTTTAATAATAACCAGAGGGCTTTGACGTACGCTGCATCCGGGCGCGGACGATCCGCCATGGCGTGTAGGGTTTCGCGGGCAATTTGGAAAGCTACAGGTGCGGATTCGGGAGGTGGCGGGTTGCGACGAATAATGCCTGCAAGTCGACTCGCACGCTCGAGTGCTGTATGACTTTTTCCTAAACCGGGTAAGCGTTGCAGCGCACGGTACTCACGCACAAAGCGATTCGCACCCCCACTCGATTTCTCCAAGGTGACTTCCGCTTCATCAAAAATGTCGGGCTGGGCAACGCCGGCACGACGACTGGGCCTTATGAGACAACGTACGAGACCTTCTTCTGCCTCAAGTAAGGTGAGTAGAGTATGAGATTCGCCTGAAGGCTCACGCCCAAGGACGAGGCAGCGCAGTGCGCCCGATCCCATAATCAGTCTTTATACTCCCCTGATTTCGGCATGACGGCACCAAAGGAGACGAGTAAGCCAATTGCCTGAGAGACGCGCAGTTGCGTCTCGCGGATTTGGTGTGGCTCTACTTGTAAAATAAATCCTGCGGTTGGCGCGGGTGCATTTGGCACGAAAACATTCACCACTTTACGGCCAAGCGCTTCAGTGAAGATTTCAGGTTGTTCGTGGGTGACGAAACCAATGCTCCAACAACCTTCACGTGGGAACTCAACCAAGACCACTCGCCGGAACACTTCCTTGTTTTGACCGCTGAGCGCATCGACCATTTGGCGGATGGATCCGTAAAGCGAACTTAAGCCAGGCACGCGCTCAACAACGCGACTAAACCATTTGCTAAGAATTCGACCAAAGAGCCGTTTCGAAATAAAACCAACAACCGTTAATACCATCGCCATGATAATGGCAGAGACCACAACGATGACGGTATGCCAGAGGCCGTTGTTAAAATCCGGTAAAGGCTGTTGAACGCTTTGAAAACCCCAAGCGGCGGCCATCTGTGTCAGGGGTTGTACGTAACGTCCAATCAGATCCATCAGGAAGAAGAGTACAGCCAGCGTGATTCCAATGGGCAGGAGTAAGAATAGTCCTGTCAAAAAATTATGACCAATTCGCGAGAGCAGGGTGCGTTGTTCGCCTTGAGAATCCATGTATTCAGAGAATACCTAAGCCCGGTAGGATGCAAGCGTCTGTCGGCAGATAGATGTTTGCTAAATGCCCAAGCTGTTGTAACTACGGTGTATGAGAGCGGTCTTATTTATGTGTGCTTTACTCCCCTCTTTTTTACGCGGCACTGAAGATGCGTACCCTCGGACTGAGGCAGAAGTCTGTGAATTTAAGACGCTTCCTTCAGCGCGCTTGATGGTTGCGACGACTCCCGAAGGTTACTTTGGCTCAAACAACCAAATGTTTGGTCAACTCTTTCGCTATATCCAAAGTCACAAAATTCCGATGACTGCACCGGTTGAAGCAAAGATGGAGCCCGGTGCGATGTACTTCTATTGCGACGCCGAATCATCGAAGCGTGATGATCTTAAGGAAACTTCTGAAATTGCGATTCAGTCTGTGCCCGAGCGTACGGTTGCGGCGATTGGTATACGTGGAAGCTATACCCAGAAATCTTACCAAGACAATTTAACGAAGCTTCAGGAATGGCTTAAGACCCAGTTGGAATACGAAGCGATTGGTGAACCTTACGCTGTTTATTGGAACAGCCCGTTCGTTCCTGGTTTCTTAAAGCGCAGCGAAGTGCACATCCCTGTGCGCATAAAGCCGGTGCCGCTCAAGCGCTGAGAAATAGACTGCGGTCTTTTCTTGAACGGATTAAATCCAGGTTAACTGCCGCCAAGCTAGGCCCTGAGCCACTTCGCGGGCGAGGGCAGGTCCGCGGAAAACGAGGCCGGAGTAAATTTGCACGAGGGCTGCACCTTCGTCCATGAACCGACCCGCGTCGGCGGCACAGAGGATGCCGCCACAGCCGATGACAGGGATGCGCCCGTTGGATGTTTTGCATAGGTAGCGTACGACTTCCAGTGCGCGTGGCAGAAGGGGTGCACCACTTAACCCACCTGTGACTTCGCAATCCTCGGTGCCTTGAGGGCGCGAAATGGTGGTGTTGCTTGCAATGATTCCAGAAAACGATGTTTCTGCGACGACTGCGAGGATGTCATCGAGTTGCCGTGGGTTGAGATCAGGTGCGATCTTTAGGAACAAGGGGCGTGGACCGTCGGCGAGTTCCCGGTTCGCTTTCTGAATTTGTGAGAGTAACGAAAGGAGCGGGCCGCGATCTTGGAGTGTGCGCAGACCGGGTGTGTTCGGACTGCTAATATTGACTGCAACATAGTCAGCGTGCGGGGCTAAGGCTTTAAAAGAGGCGAGGTAATCTTTGGCCACGGCTTCGCGGTCGGCGGGATCGACGATCTTGGACTTGCCAATATTGATGCCCAAAGGGGCGACTCGGTGTCCACGAGCTGGTCCACGCGCAATCCTTTGAGCAATGGCTTCGGAGCCTATGTTGGGGAATCCGTAGCGATTGACGACGGCTCGAAGGCTTGGGTAGCGGAAAACGCGGGGTTTTTCATTCCCTGGCTGTGCGTGCCAAGTGGCCGTGCCTATTTCCACGTGTCCAAAGCCCAGTGCAGCGGCCCCCTTCCAGCCCAAGCCGTCTTTATCGAACCCAGCGGCTAACCCTACGAAGTTGGGAAAAGACAGGCCAGCGACCTTAATAGGCTTACCCCTTGCAGGCGTAACCGAGCGCTCGAGCCAGGCCCGGAGGGGGCCTGTAGAGCCAAGCAGGGCCATTCCACGAAGGGCTAGCGTGTGGGCTGCCTCAGGGTTCATCGCGAACAGCGCCCGAGTTGCCACTTTTTCGTAAAGGATTCCCATGGGGACATCTTGAGTGGCCTTTTGGCTAAGGAGAAGTCGGAAGGAGGGGGTTTCTCAAAACTATTGCCAGCCAGCGTAGGTCTGACATTTCCAAACCCGCATGCCTCCCTCGTCGTCCAAGCTAAATTGGTCTACTGTCCGTTTTGACAAGAAAGCCGCCCAATGGTGGGTCAAAGAGACATCCGACCCTCGCCACTATGAGCCTGATGGCCTCGGCATCCTCGACCCGCGTCAAATGACGTGGGTTCTCGACATGCTTGATCCGCTCCGCGAGTACGGACTTTCGAACGAAATTATCGAAGCCGCCTTCATTCCTTTCCAAATTCAGACGGTAGATAAAGACGAACTCGTCAAGTTGGCACGCGTGGCCGAACACTTGCTTGAGTCCGAAGAAATGCTCTTTGGTCTACCCAATGTGAAAGACGGCGACAAAGGTGCTTACGCAGATTTCCTTGAGCACATTATGCGCCTGCGCGTGAAGTTCTTAAACGACAATATTAAGCTCGAGCAGAAGTTGACCTACGAAGATATCGACGAACATGTTGGTGATATCCGTAACCAGGCTTTGATTGAAGGTCGCGATATTCATCCGCTCGAAGAAATCACCGACATCTTGGACTTTGTTCCTGAGGGTCACGAATTGCCTGTCGATGATGAGGATGATGAAGCTAAACCCGCCCGTCGTCGTCCAGAAGATGAAATTGAAGATCTTCCCGAGGCAGACGAAAAGCTCTCTGAAGACGAAACCATGCGCTGGGGTGACGAAGAAGAACGCGGTGGTGAAGGCGGCGAAAGCAGCGAAGGCGGAGAATCTTCCGGCCGTTCGCGCAAACGTCGCTAATCAGCGCGCAGGCGCTTCTGTTGGCTTCGGCGAGGTCGCAGGTTTGCCTGCGGCCCCGAGGGCTTTGACGTCGGTCTGCTTAACCGCCGCGACAGCCTTGTCGCTGCCAACCGCCGGGAAAAGCCAGACGCGCCGACTGTCTCGGTCGATAGCAATGGGCTGCGCCATCAGAAAATCATCGCCCATGATGTTATGCTCTTCATCGCGATAGAAAGTAACACCCTTCAGCGGCATATTGCCGAGGCGTAAGGACTTAATTAAGCAGACCTCTTGTTTCACAAAGGAAACCCCGCGGACGGTGGCGACGCTGCCGTAGCCGCGGAAAACTGTCTTTCCGGTAAACTTCATCGAGGTCAGGTACGATCGCGAAGCGCCTGAATCGATGAGTACAGGAACTTTACGGCCATCCACTTCGATATTCACGTTACAATGTCCACCGCGACTGAAACAGGAAACTTCATGTGCGGCGGATGTGTCAGGCACAGCGCCGAGCAGCAACGTACGATTAGCTAGATCCATGTAGAACGGACCTTTGAAAAGAATGTCCGCGCCAATAAGCCCATCAAACTTCATCCCTTTAAGTGCAAGCACGGGTACGTGGAAGTTGCTCCAGGTGCCGCCGCCCATTTCGAGTTTATCAATGCGGACGTAATCGATTTCGCTTTTTCCGGTATTACCCATCGTGGGTAAAGTCATCTCGGGCTTAAGGTTGAGCTTAGCGGCAGCCGCTTCCGTTAGGGCTCCCAAGCCTTGGCAACCCGTGTCGACACCGAACACTAAATCCACGCCGTTGATCTTAATTTTAACAGTCGGGATTTCGCGCATGATGATGCGGATATTGGCGTAACCCGCTTCTGGCATCTGAATAACTGGCTTCAGTAACTTTTGCTGCTGAGCATTGGCCAAGGAGGTCAGTGCAATCAGAAGGCAGGTGAAAAGGGTGCGGGGCATAGTTATCTCTGTCAGTAAGCGAGACAGGCCGAGAGTTCCGTCTCTGGTGTTTACGCTGAATTAAGAAAGGGTTTGGGTCGATACTGGACTGATTTTGAGGCGACGGCGCATCAGAACCGCTAAAGCGAATAAAGCAATGGAAGGGGGTGTTATCCAGTCGCCATGCCTGACCCAGAAGGTTGGCGTTTCGCGGCGTTGCGTATCGTAGCTGACCGACGGCAATTCGAACCCTCCTTGAAAGTAAATAGTTTCTCCGCGAACGACGGGCGTGCTTCGTCCAAGTGCATCGATACTGCCACTCCAACCTGCATTCCCGCACCGCACAACCGGTAGGCGCGTAGCTGCAGCTAGTAGCGCACTGTGGGCGGCATGTTGCCATGCGCCGAGTTCACGACCGTACCAAGCGTCATTGGTGAGCACGACGAGGACGTCTGCCCCGGCCAACGCATGATCACGGGCGAGTTCCGGAAAGACATCTTCGTAGCATACGAGCGGACCAAGAACGACGGTGTCTCCGGCTCGCGTCGAAAGAATAATCGGTGTTGCACTCGTACCGCGGAGACAGTCGCGCGAAATGGGGACGACTTTGCGCAGGGGTAGCCAGTCTGCGAGTGGCACATATTCGCCAAAAGGCACTAAATGGCGTTTGGCGTACGGACTGCCGATGACACCTTCGGGACCCACTGCAGCAATGGCGTTGGCATACTCTTCTTTCCGCTCTTCGAGTGCCCCGAGCACAATCGGGCAGCCGGCTTCGCGACTTAAGTCTCTGAGCGTCGCGAGATAGCCAGGATGACGAAGCGGTAAGACGGCGATGGCTGCTTCTGGCAAAAGAATGACATCAGGTTTGGTGCGACCCGCATCGCCCGTCAGTTCACGTAACGATTCTAATTGTTCAGAAAGACGTTCCGAATCCCACTTGGCATTTGGGTCAACATCGGTTTGCACTGCAGCAACTCGGAAGACCTGTGTGGTCTCGATCGAGTTGATTAAGCTCAGTCGAAAGTCGATGTGGATGGCGAATGCCAAGGCGACAGGGGCAAAGCCGAGATAAATTTCAGGCGTTAAGCCCGTCAGAATATTTCGCTGCACCAATTCTCTGCGTTCGACGAATTGTCGACGGATCCATCGCGCAACACCGAGATTGCCAAGAATGATGGCGCCCGAAAGTCCAAGTTGTCCGGTGACCTCGCAAAGCGAGAGCATCACAGGGTTGCTAACTTGTGAAGCAGCCAGTGGTAACCAGCCGAAACCTGTGAGCGCCCAGCCGCGCAAGGCCTCAAGTCCAATCCAGAGTCCCGCTAAACCCAACATTGCCAACAAGCGGTAAGCCCAGTTGCGGCCGCCGAGTGTTGGGAAAATCCAGCGTAGGGCTAATAGCCACGTAAATAGGTAGAGCGCGCAGTAGCTTGAGACAATCAACCAACCTAACCAACCGAGGGGTGGGTAAACGTGACGTAGCCAAATCAACAGTATCGACCAAGTGATCAGTGCCGCGAGACCTGTGGCGCGTCGCCACGTTTTCCAAGTTGGTTCAGTCGCCGACCATAATGCCAAGGGGATGGCCCAGGTGAAACCTGCCCATGCAACTTGTCCGGGCAGGAAAGCGATAAAGAGCAACAGCGACGACGCGACGGGCGCGAGCCAAGGAAGGTGGCGTCGCCAAGTAGCCATCACGAATTATTCGGAAATGACAGTTTCAAGTTGCCAGCCTTCGTCACGAACAAGGCCTTCGGCTTTTTTCCACTTAAGTTCTTGGGTCTCGCCGTTTTTACGAATGCGCACGAGGGCATTGCGACCGACTTTCGGTAATTCGCGGCGGTAAGGTACTTGCTTGCTCGCAGGAGCTGCGGCGGGGGCGGGTGCCGCTTCTGTTTCTGGTCCAGAGGCGATGGCGTCACCGCGTGCACGACGCATAGTTTCTTCAAAGGCTTCCATCGACGTTGCCATGCGGAACATACCAGAGCAGGCATCGCCACGCAGACGTCCCATCATGCTGGAGAAGGCATTAAAGGCCTCGCTCTTATATTCATTGAGAGGGTCTTTCTGGGCATAACCTCTCAGGCCGACGGAACGACGGAGGTCTTCCATTTCAGTGAGGTGGTCCTGCCAATTACGATCCACGGCCCGAAGAATGACCTGGCGCTCGAGGTTAGCTAGGCCTGCTTTGTCTTCGTATTGTTCGCGGGCGATATGAAGTTCGCGCACGCGTGCAAGAATCTCATCAGCTGCTTTGCTGACGCGCATCTTCATGAGCTCGTCGGTTGTCAGGCGAATTGGGAAGGTCGTCGTCGTCCAATTAACAAATGCCTCGGCCGCTTCGCGATTGGCAGGCCCGCGGGGATCAGGGAATACAGCTGTGATGCGTTCGCGAATTTCTTCGGAGACAAGTTCGAGAAGTTCTTCGCGCGGACTGTCTTCGCGGATGGCGCCATTACGCACAGCGTAAACAACCTCGCGCTGACGGTTCAGAACGTCGTCATACTGTAGTAAGCGTTTACGAATCGAATAATTCTGACCTTCCACGCGCTTTTGCGCAGTGGTGATCGACCAGTTGAGCATCGGGTGCTCCAAGGGGTCGCCTTCTTTGAAAGATTTTTCTAAGAGTGAAGAAATCGTCCCCGCGTTAGCGAAGAGACGCATTAAATCGTCCTCGAGCGAAACCAAGAAACGTGAGCGCCCGGGATCACCTTGGCGTGAGCAACGGCCACGTAATTGTCGGTCCACACGACGAGATTCATGACGCTCTGTGCCTAAGACAAAGAGACCGCCGAGTTCGCGTACACCTTCACCTAATTTAATATCCGTACCGCGGCCTGCCATATTCGTTGCGATGGTTACAGCACCCTTTTGGCCAGCCAGAGTGACAATCTCTGCTTCGAGTGCGTGTTGTTTCGCATTGAGAACCTTATGGGGAATGCGCGCGCCCTCGAGCATGCGACTTAAAGTTTCGGAAGACTCAACCGAAGCTGTACCGACGAGGACGGGCTGTCCGCGGGTGTGGGCTTCTTGAATGACCTTGATGGCGTGGGCGAATTTCTCGCGCCGGGTCTTAAAGACGATATCGTTTTCGTCGACGCGAATGCAGGGACGGTGGGTCGGGATGGCTACAACGGTGAGGTTGTAGATGTCATTAAATTCTGCGGCTTCTGTCTCGGCCGTACCCGTCATCCCGGAGAGTTTCTGGTAAAGTCGGAAGTAATTCTGAATGGTGATGGTCGCGTAGGTCTTGTTCTCGCGCTCGAGGGGCACGCCTTCTTTGCATTCGACGGCTTGGTGAAGTCCATCACTCCAGCGACGACCGGGGAGAATGCGGCCTGTATGTTCATCGACGATGTGAACCTTGCCTTCCTGCACTACGTAATGGACGTCGCATTCGTAGAGCGTGTAGGCACGTAGCAACTGACTGATCGCATGGATGTCTTCGCTGATTTGCACATAGGTGCTTTCAGCTTCTTGTTTGCGTGTTGCTCGTGCGGCTTGATCGAGCGTGCGGTCTTGATCGAGCGTGACGAAGAGTGAAGCGAGGTCAGGGAGTACAAATGCATCGGGTGCATTCGGACGAAGGGTGTCGCGCCCAAGCTGTGAAAGGTCGGCTTCGTGTTGGCGTTCGCTGACGGAGAAGTAGAGACGTTCTTTCAGGTGGTAGCGGCGGTCTTTTTCCAACTCGCTTGCCAATACGCCTTCGTGACGTTCCAGCGCTTTGCGCCAGCGACCATTTTCGAGAATACGGAGTAAGCCGCGATTACGGGGCATGCCGTGGACAGCTAACCAAATCTTTTCGATAGTATCCGTGCTGGGTTCTTTACTGGGACTGACCTTGGCGAGTTCGGCTTCGGCCTCTGTCATTAGGCGGTCGACAAGTTTTACCTGTAAGTCGACCAGGCGGGTAATATCCGCTTTGAGACGAGGGAAGGCGGGTTCGCGTTCTTCGGCAACGGGACCAGAAATAATCAGCGGGGTACGGGCTTCATCGACGAGGATGGAGTCGATTTCGTCGACGATACAGTAGAAGTGTTCGCGCTGAACTTGTTCTTCGGCGGCGAGTGCCATGCCGTTGTCGCGCAAGTAGTCGAAACCGAGTTCAGAAGCTGTGCCGTAAGTGATGTCGCAAGCGTAGGCTGCACGTCGTTCGCTGGGGCTTTGTGAATTTTGAATACAACCGACGGTTAGGCCCAACCATGTAAAGAGGTGACCCATCCATTCCGAGTCACGGCGTGCAAGGTAGTCGTTGACGGTGACGAGCTGACAGTTGCGACCCGTGAGGGCGTTCAAGTAAAGGGGTAGGGTGGCGACCAGTGTTTTACCTTCACCGGTTGCCATCTCCGCAATCTTGCGTTGGTGAAGCGCGATTCCGCCAACCAACTGAACGTCGAAGTGCACCATATCCCATGTGAGGGTGTGGTCGCAGACCGTGATCTGAGATCCTTTGAGTCGACGGGCTGCGTTTTTAACTACCGCGAATGCCTCTGGAAGCAGGGAGTCGGTGGAGGCTCCTTTGGCAATCCGAGCCTTGAACTCGGCAGTTTTAGCCCGGAGCTGATCATCGCTCAGGCGCTGGTATTCTTGTTCAAGCACGTTGATCCGGCGAACCAGAGGGGTGCACTGACGAAGGAAGCGGCGGTTGTGGCTGCCGGCAAAGAGCTTGAGGAATCCGAGGAGCATCGAGCGGGTCGGTCGGACAATGAACGGGACGGGGGCGGGATGGGCAAGGCGGAAGGGGAGGCATTTTTACTCTCTCGCCTTGCGCTGGGGGCAGACCTTGCCACCAATGCGGTATGGCCGAAAACGTCATTATCCTAGGTACGGGCTGTGCAGGCCTGACCGCCGCTATCTATGCCGCCCGTGCAAACCTGAGTCCCCTCGTGATTGAGGGCGGTCAACCGGGGGGTCAATTGACCACTACTTCGGAGGTCGAGAACTTCCCTGGGTTCGCCCATGGGGTCGACGGTAATGAGCTTATCGGCAACATGCGCGCGCAGGCGGAACGTTTTGGTGCCCGCTTTGAGTATGACCTTATTCAGTCGGTTGATCTCAAGGGTCCGATCAAGAAACTTCAGGGTGCAGAAAAAACTTACGAAGCCAAAGCTGTCATTCTCGCTACGGGTGCTTCGCCTCGATTGCTAGGCATTCCCGGTGAGATGAAATATTACGGCGGTAAAGGTGTTACCACCTGTGCTACGTGTGACGGTGCTTTTTATCGCGGCATGGAAGTTGTTGTCGTCGGCGGCGGAGACTCTGCCTGCGAAGAAGCGCTCTTCTTAACGCGCTTTGCGAGCAAGGTGACACTTGTGCATCGTCGCGACAGTTTCCGTGCTTCCGAGATTATGGTGCGCCGCGTGAAGGATCATGAAAAAATCGAACTCGCTTTGAACTGTTCGCCTATCGAAGTCATCGGTGGCGAAGACGGTAAAGTGAATGGCCTCAAGGTCCAAGAATCTGGCAAAGACTTCCGCGTCATTCCGACTAAATGCGTGTTCATTGCCATCGGTCACACCCCGAACACCAAAGTTTTTGCCGATCAGTTAAAAGTGGATACCAATGGCTACTTTGTCGCTCACGATAACACCGTATCCACCGATCTCCCTGGCGTCTTTGTTGCCGGCGATTGCGCGGACCACGTTTACCGCCAAGCCATCACCGCTGCCGGCATGGGCTGTCGCTCGGCCATTGAAGCCGAGCGCTGGTTGGCCGATCAAGAATAACGGGTAGCGCACGTCCCTTTGGGAACTTTAGCTCCTGTCGGCTGTCCTCCGTATACCCCCTTAACCCATACACTATTTACCATGCGCAACCTTACCCTTCTCCTAGCTGTAGTGACTTCTGTCTTTGCGGCGGAAACCCCAGCGCCTATCTGTAGCGACCCTTTGCCAGCGCCGATTCGCGTGCTAGTCGTGACTGGTGGGTGCTGCCACGATTACGCAGCCCAACATGTCATCATTGAAAAAGGTTTACTGGAGCGTGCTAACGTCAAGGTCACCCACGCTTACAGTCCTTCCAAAGGTACAGATGTGACTTTCGATATTTTTAATCAACCCAACTGGGGAAAAGACTTTGATGTGGTCGTTCACGACGAGTGCGCGGCGGATGTGAAAGACAAAGCGTACATCGAAAAAATCCTCGCAGCTCACCGCGGCGGACTCCCTGCAGTGAATTTGCACTGTGCGATGCACTCTTACCGCTTCGGAAACTATGGTCAGCCTGTCAAAGCCGGTGCCGACAATGCTGCGTGGTTTGAGTACCTCGGTTTGCAATCCTCAGGTCACGGTCCACAACTCCCGATTGAAATTAACTTTGTCGATACGACATCGCCCGCTTCCGTTGGACTTCCCAATTGGACGACAGGCAACGAAGAGCTTTACAACAACGTCTCAATTCTCACCGGTCACACACTCGCCAAGGGCAAACAGGTGCAAAAGGGCAAAGACGGTAAAGCGGATAAGGTTACCGAGACTGTTGTTGTCTGGACGAATACCTACGGTCCCAAGAATACTCGTATCTTTAGCACAACCCTCGGTCACAATAATGC
>CAIYUD010000263.1 GCA_903929325.1 uncultured Opitutia bacterium
AACAATGGCTTTTGTCCCAGAAAAACCCCCCATCCACGGAGAGACCCCCGAGACCCTAGGTCAGCGTCTATCGGCCCAGGGGTATCCGGGCTATCGGGCTGCGCAAATCTTCGAATGGGTCTTTAAGCGTCGGGCTGAGTCTCCCGAGGTGATGACGAATTTGCCTGCCCCCTTGCGAGCATGGCTGGCGGACACCTTTGATTTTAGTCCGACAACTGTCCTTGGGAAGAAAACAGCCAGCGATGTCACCCAAAAGCTTTTGCAACGGCTACGTGATGGCTCGTTGATTGAGACAGTGATCATTCGCGCGCCTATGGAGGGGGTGGGGCAGGAACAGTCGCGCCGCACGATTTGTATTTCGACTCAAGTTGGCTGCGCTTTTGGCTGTAAGTTCTGCGCCTCTGGCCTGGATGGATTGAAGCGTAATTTATCCGTTGGTGAAATCGTTTGTCAGCTCATTCAAGTCTGCCGAATCGAAGATGCCGTTTCGCCAGAGCGTGCAGCCGAAGGCTTGGCCTCGTTTGATAACATTGTCGTGATGGGCATGGGCGAGCCAATGGCCAATTACGAAAACCTTATGGCTGCATTGCGCTCAGCCAATGCTCCATGGGGCTTTGGCTTCGGCGCCCGCCGTATTACCATTTCCACATCGGGTGTGGTTCCGAAAATTTTAGAATTAGCAGAAGAAAGTTTAGGCGTACGTTTGGCTATTAGCTTGCACGGTGCGACCAATGAGGTTCGCGAGCAGATTATGCCTGTAAATCGTAAGTGGCCGCTGGAAGAGCTTTTACCTGCCTGCAAAGTTTTTGCCCGAAAGCATGGCCGCATGCTAACGTTGGAGTATATATTGATTGATTCGGTTAATGACGGCTTAGATCAGGCGAAGCGACTCGGAGAAATCGCCCGTGACCTGCATGCGCATGTTAACTTAATTCCTTATAATACCGTGCAAGGGCTTGCCTGGAAGCGGCCGAGTTTGACACGGCAAGAGCGCTTCGCGGGTATCGTCCGCCAGTCTGGCATCTCGGTCACGCTGCGGCGCGAAAAGGGACACGACATTGACGCGGCGTGCGGGCAATTACGTTTACAGACAGAGAAGGCACAGGGCGACAGCTTGCCGCCGGCACTGGCTTAATTCCTTAACCTATCAGTGCCCGAACGGCGGCAGATGGGTCAGCCGACTTAAAGAATGACGTGCCCGCAACGAGCGTATCGGCGCCTGCAGTCCGACATAACTTTGAAGTCTCTGCATTGATGCCTCCGTCGACTTCAATCCGGTAAGTGAGTTTCCGGGCTGTCCTTTCTTGATCAATCTTCCGGATAGTTTCCAAGACTGACGGGATGAAGGACTGGCCGCCAAATCCAGGGAACACGGTCATGCAAAGGACAAGGTCTACCGAATGAAGGTGTGGTATCACTGCACTTGGGTCAGCGTCGGGGTTTAGAGCGATACCTGCCGCGCAGCCTAGCTCGCGAATCTTGGCTAGCGTGCGTGCGACATCATGGTCGGCCTCAACATGCACCGTGATTCTTTGTGCGCCTGCTCGAGCGAAAGCTTCGATATAGCGGTCGGGATGCAGGAGCATCAGGTGTGTATCGAAAAAGAGTTTAGTCCGTGGACGAAGGTCGCTGAGCACTTGCGGCCCAAAGCTAATATTAGGGACGAAATGACCGTCCATAATGTCTAAGTGAACCCAGTTTAATCCTGCAGCTTCAATAACAGAGATGCCTGCCGAAAAATTCCCGTGATCTGCAGCGAGCAGTGACGGAGCAATCAAGACGGGGTTCGGCATGGTGGTTACCAGCTGCCAACAGACGCGTCACGAATCTGCGTGGCCATCTCGGCAGCAAGGCGCGGAAGAATCTGGCGTTCTTCAGCAGATAAGTCGCCAGCGGCTGCCAGAATAGCTGAGGAAGTAAAGGTGCGCTGGGCGAAGCGAACTTTTTGTTTATCTTTGGAGCTCAGGGTGCAAACCACAGCTAGACTGATGCGAAACTGTCCAGCCACAAGAGCATCGCTGGTCGATCGTGTAACGGCTTTGCGTGTGTAACCCGTAACTTCGACCTCGAGCGTTTCATCGCCCGATTCAAGACGAATGCGCTTATCCGTATTTAGTGTGGTGACGAGCGCCTGCTGTAAGACGCCATGGATTCCGGGAATGGCGGCAGAGTTGCGAACAGGTAAGATTTCGATACGGTGGATTTTTTGTGAGCCAGAGCCCAACTGATAATTGCTACACCCCGTTAAGAAAAGGAGAGCTAACACCCAGACTGGCAGGCGTGCAGGACTCATCGCTCGCCAGTTTTTGGTGTTTCTTCTTTAAACCCGAGTCCGCTATCCCCGCTCGTTGCTTTGGCTGCGGCGGGTCCTGCGCCCAGTGGCCGAGGGTAACGCCCAAGTACCGCATCTGCTAAGGTGGCTGGTGGTTCATTGCCGGCATCAATTGCGGCGACTAACTTGGTGGCAGCAACGCCTGCTTCAGATTCGGGTGCAATGGTGATTGCGGATGCTGCCATGAGGCGTGCGGCCCGTGGGTTGTTTCGACGAACCCAGTAAAACTCTGCGAGTTCTAAACGGGCACGTGCCATTTGGTCGCGCAATAGTTTAACCCTTGGTTCAGCAAGTTTAGCTTCTGGGCTATTCGGGAACTGGGCCATGAGCGTTTCCAGCGCATCAATGGCTTCGCGTGCCGAAGCTTGGTCCCAGGCGGCTCCCGGTGAGTCGGAAGCGCGTAAATCGGCCAGCATCCCCATAGCTTCGGCGATATGCGGTGAGTTAGGGTGTTCCCCGACGATGCGCTCAAGAGAGTCCATGGCTTCTTCGCGCTTATCAAGTTTCAGCGCTAGACGTGCGTATTCAATTAAAGCGCTCTCAGCACGTTTTCCGTTTGGTGCTTGGCGAGCGACATCGAGCAGAACGTTGAGTGCCAGGGCGCGGTCTTGGAACCATGGCATCCAGCCACCCAGCCATCGATGACCCCCGTCAGCTAGGTGACGGGCAATCGCCAACTCGAGGTCGATGACGTTGTCAAAGTCCGCGTAGTCAATGCGGCGTGTTGCTACCCATTTCAGGTCTTCAATCGCAGGCTCATACTGCCCACGTTCATTGTAGGCTTTTGCCCGAAAATGCCTTGCGGGCGCACCTGCCTCGGTGTCGCCTGCGTCATCAATGACATCGCCAAGGGTGGAAATACTAGCGTGGAATTTTCCGGCATCAAATTCACGAGTTCCTTGATTCAAGTTATCAATAATCGCTGCGCGCTTTTCAGGATCTGTTGGTAGATCAGTCGGTTTGGTTGGCGTGATTTTCCAAACGCCTTGAGCGTCACGAAGAAGCTCAGCTTGTAAGGGACAGGTCGCAACAACGGTCGCGATGAATAATAGTTTAGCGATTAGGTTCATACCAGCGGATAAGGGTTGCTCCCCAAGTCAGTCCTGCGCCGAAGGCGACGAGGAGAACGAGGTCATTGTGTTTGATGTGACCTTCTCTCCAAGCTTGTTCGAGGGCTAGCGGGATGGATGCAGCTGAGGTATTGCCGTAGCACTCAAGGTTAAGCAAGAAGCGTTCCATGCCGACACCGAGCTGAGACGCGACTGCTTCAATAATGCGAACGTTAGCTTGGTGCGGAATAAAGCAGGCCACCTCATCTGAACTAACCCCTGCCTCTTTAAGCACCTGTTCGCACGAGCTCGCCATAACGCGCACGGCTAACTTGAAAACTTCTTTACCATTCATCCGCAAGTAGTGCTCGCCAGCAGCAACCGTTTCAGCGGACGCAGGTTTCGCTGATCCACCAGCGACCGCATACAGTAATTCGGCGTTAGACCCATCTGCGCCGAGCAGGTTGGCAAGAACGCCGATGTTGGGTTGGTCTGATGTCTCAATCACCGCTGCACCCGCAGCATCACCAAATAATACGCAGGTGGAACGATCTTTCCAATCGACCACACTGGAGAGCTTTTCAGCACCAACAATGAGTGCGCGACGGTAGTGGCCGCCACGTAACATGTCGGTGCCAACTTGAAGTGCATAGATGAAGCCCGAGCATGCCGCCGAAATATCGAAACAAGGGATGTCCGTTCGTAGCCCGAGTTTAGATTGGAGAAGACAGGCCGTCGAAGGGAAGGTCAGGTCTGGCGTCATCGTTGCCACAATCAGCAGGTCGATGTCCGTTGGTTTAAGTCCGGCGCGCTCGAGGGCTTGGGCTGCTGCTTTCGCACCCATGTCGGATGGGTTCTCGTTCGCGGCGGCAATCCGTCGCTCGCCAATACCTGAACGGGTGCGGATCCACTCGTCCGAAGTCTCCACCGTCAAGGAAAGCTCCTCATTGGTCACCCTGCGAGCTGGCGTATGGACGCCGAGGCTCCGAATAAGGACGGACGGTAAAGCACTCATCGACGCTCTAGAGACAAGGCTCTTTGCCTCCCAAAGGGAACAAAAAACCCTTTTAGGCTTGGGGGGTAGCAGCGATAACCGCGTTTGCTTCGGCAAGTGCTGCTAGCATGCGTTCATTGGCGCCATGGCCCAAGGCTTCGTGACCAAGTCGGATCGCACTCGCAATGCCTTGGCGATTACTTGAACCGTGGGCTTTCATGACGAGTCCTCCGAGGCCAAGTAAAGGTGCGCCGCCGTAACGTTCAGGCTTTAGGTGACCCTTGAGTTCACGGAGTAAAGGGAACATGGCGATACCACCCGCTAAGTAGACAGGATTACGTTTCACTTTTTGACCCATCATGTCGCGGACCATGTAAAACATACCTTCCAATGTCTTGATGATAATATTGCCGGTAAATCCGTCGGTTACAACGACGTCACAGACGTCTCCAAAAATATCAAAACCTTCCACGGGTCCGACATAAGCAATGCGATCGCCCATGGCTTTGAGCAAGGTGTGAGTCCGGTTAATACGATCGCCACCTTTGCCCTCTTCGGTGCCAACTGTGAGCAGGCCAATGCGTGGACGCTCAATTCCTAAGGTTGATTGAGCATAAATAGATCCGAGCACTGCATTGTGGACGAGGTGCTCAGGTTTAGCTTCTGGGTTTGCGCCGACATCCAGCATGACGAAATGCCCGTCGCGACGCGGCATGATGGCAGCGAGAGCGGGGCGTTCAGCGCCTTCCATCGGCCGTACCTTGATTGTGCCTGCACCGACGAGAACCTTGGTGTTGCCAGTCGATACAACGACATCGCACTCGTTGGCTTTCAGCATATCCAGGGCGACAAGCATGGAAGCGTCCTTTTTTGTTTTCAGGGCGCCCATCGGTGTGTCGTCCGAATGAATGATGCCTGGGGCGTGTCGGTAGACAATGTGCGGACTCGCTTTGATGCGATGCTCACGCGTGAGCACGCGTAAAATATCTTCGTTCCCAACGAGAATGATTTTATCGTCGGGACCGATACACCCTTCTTTAATTGCGAGAGCGGCACCGGCAACCGCTTCAGAAGGACCCATATCCCCTCCCATGCAGTCGAGGGCGATACGATGTCCTACCTTAGGTGCGCTCATGGTGCGGGCACAGGGCCCGAAAGATTAGGCTCCAGCGTCCAGAACTTGCCGACCACGGTATTTGCCCGTGATGGGGTCGACGCGGTGAGGACGGCGCAAG
>CAIYUD010000264.1 GCA_903929325.1 uncultured Opitutia bacterium
CGCGATCATTGCTGGGAGATTATTGGGCGGCGGCCGACATGAGGTTCCAGTCGTCCTTAAAAAATGCGCACTCATTGCATTAGAGTGCGCCGAGGGCCCGAGCAAAAAATACCCTTTAGGTCAGTGGCGCTTGCTCTGGCTTATCGACCCGAGTCGATTAGCGAATCGGCCAGAATGACTTATGGATGCCGTGCGATCAGCATTTATTTGGACGGGAGTGGGTGTGAGCCACGTTGCGTTATTGGTAGCTGCTTGGGGGTCTGGTTTAGATCACTCTTCTGCAAACGAAGGTTGGCTGGAGGTTGTCTTCATAAACTCATTGGAACCAAAACGGGTGGTGAGCCCCCCGTTGGAAGTTCCGGTTGTATCCACCGGCACAACGTTGCCTGAAGTGCCTTTTTTAAAAGCCAACAAGACATCGGTAACTGCCACGACGGCATCTCAGACATCACCACCCGCAATAGCCCAATCATCTAAAGGCATCGAGATTGAGCCTCCGCGGTTTAACTTTAGGGCAGAGCCAGTTTACCCACGCGCTGCTCGTTTAGCGGGTCGTGAAGGCAAGGTCTGCCTCCAGCTCGAAATTTCTCGCAATGGCACGCTGCACCACGCCGCCGTAACTTTAAGTTCAGGCGACCCTACGTTGGATCGGGCTGCGGTGGAAGCTGCGGAACGTTCAACCTATTACCCGGCAGCGAGCGTTGAGGGTCCGCTGGAGGCATCCGCGGAAGCAACGTACCGTTTTGTCCTTCGATAACGCGGTTAGCGCGCTGCAGGAATTTTCCAGGCCCGCACCCAATCAATTTCCATTTTTACTTTGGACTCCGTTGCGGAGCCAAAGCCTCCTGCCGGGATGGAGCCAGCCCAACCTTTATCCTTAACTTCACAGGTAAACAAAAGGTGTTGGGCTGCTTGTGATACAGGAATTTCTTTGGGCGCAGACCAAGCCAGCTTGTCGTCGTAATAAAACGTATAGCCCTCTGGCTCCCACCGTACGGCATATGTATGCCAGCCATCATTGGCTCCGCTGGCAGGTTTATTCCTCTGCGTCCGCGTATTCTGTAGAGGTGCTCCATAGCCACCCCAATGGATTGTCGTATCATAGGTTCCGCCAAACTGAGCAAGGTGCTCAACGATATCTATTTCGACGCCATCGATGGTGGCTTTTGCCGGATCTTTGCTTCTGCCGTAGGTTTTTGGCATCATCCAAAAAGCCGCCCACATGCCTGGCGCATTCGCAAAGCGAATTTTCGCCTCAAAGTACCCATAGGTCTGCTCGAATTTTCCAGAACTCGTAACAAACCCAGTGAAATTTTTCCCAGACTCCGTAAAGGTTGTGAGGGTGAGTGCTCCGCCTTGAATTGTGACTGCGCGCGGTGAATTGCGTGCGTCGCGCCGGTTGTCATCTTGGGCTTGCCAGTGACTTGAATTCAGCGCGCTATCATTAAATTCATCTTCGAACGTCACGACATATCCCTTGTCTTGAGGTGGCGCTGCTTGTGTGAACGCGGCAAACGTAACTAAAATGATCAACAGGCGCATGTCGTAGCCCAATCGCTTCTCGCTGGTTTTGCAACCGTTCGGATTGCCAAAGCGGTGTAAGACCACACTGTTTTCGCAAGTGAATCTCCTCCTGGCCTCATCTCACTTCGGTTGCAATGGAGCCATTATGTACGCCCGAAGATTGGCACCTTTACTCGCTGCTCGGGGTCACCGCGTATGGTTGGCTGCCCAAGAGGGCTCCTGGATTGCTAAAGCAACCCAGGGCGAGATCCCGCTTTTCCCGACAAGCTTTTCCCGCTGGCCATTGTCCGAAGTTGATCGCGTGGCAGCTTTTTGTCGTCAAGAGGGCATCCAGATTTTTCATTCGCACCTCACGCGGGCTAGTAATTTTGGAGCATTACTCAAAATGCGACACGGCATTCATAGTATAGCCCACCTACATGCTAATCACCCACAGCTCCACACGTGGTTTCACGATCGTGTGCTGGCTGTTTCCAAAGATACCTTAAGGCGGCACCGATACTACTTAGCAGGCTTAGGCAAAAAGGGCGCCGTCCTTGTTAACTTCGTAGACCCTAAACAATTTCATCCAACGGAAGGCAGGGGTGACACATTGCGCGCGTTGCTCCAAGTTTCTCCAACAACGCCTGTGGTTGTTGTGATGGGGAGAATTTGTTCACGCAAAGGTCAAGACTTGGCTGTTAAGGCTTGGCCGGATGTTTTACGCACACATCCCGAAGCACGGCTCGTGCTCATTGGTCAAGGTTCGCTGTCGGATAATCTGTTACACACCCGAGGCGTGTCGATGCTTGGCCACCGCGACGATATTTCTGAACTTCTCGCACACGCAACGATTTGTCTAGTGCCTTCACGCGATGAGCCTTTCGGATTAGCAGCGATTGAAGCAATGGCGTGCAACGTGCCAGTTATCGCTTCCGAAGTGAGCGGACTTGCTGACATTGTCGCCGGAGGAGCCGGCGCCAGCTATCCTGCTGGCAATACCCAAGCAATGTCGCGAATTTTAATCGAGCTACTCAGCGACGGACAGGCGCGAGCAAGCCTTGCAGGCGCTGGTCTGCAGCGCGCACAAACCACATACAGTCCTTCAGTCCACCTTGCCGAACTTGAGCGCCACTATGCTGAAGTGCTTGGCTTAGCGTAAGCGTAAGCAATCCCTTTGCGCCTCTTGAATCGGCGATGGACCCAAAGGTATTGTTCAGGTGCTGAACGAATGGCCTGTTCGAGCTGCGTAACAATTCTGAGCGTATCTGCCGACTCATCCCCTGTAGGGAAATTTTCAAGTGCGGGTAAAATCGTTAGCACATACGTATTATCCGCTAGCCGTTTAGGATAGAAGGGAACGACGGTAGCGCCGCTCATGTGCGCGAGACGACTTGTCGCGGTATTTGTTACCGCAGGTTCGCCAAAAAATGGCAGCAATTTGGACTGTGCTGATACTTTGCCTTGGTCGGGGGCGTACCAAACGACTTCTCCCGCACGGAGGGCATTGAGTAGGCCTTTTAAATCAGCCATCGGGATGGCGTAATTTGTCCACGAGGTGCGATGTTCGCGTAGAAATTTAGCGAGCAGCAGATTATTCGGATCCCGGTAAAGGCAAGAGATGCGTGTGTTCAGGCAGAGCATGCGCCCGGTAATTTCCAATGTTGTGAAGTGCCCTGAAACGAGCAGCACGCCTTTCCCTTTTGCCTTCGCATTCTCGAGATGTTCGAGGCCTTCGATACGGTAGGGTGGGAGACTTGCGGGCTTTTGCCACCACGCGGACGCGGTCTCCAGAATCCCGAGAACTAGCGACTGGTAGTGGCGACGAGCCATTCGTCGACGCTCAGATTCGGATAATTCTGGAAAACAAATCCGCAGATTGACGAGAGTAACAAACCGTCGAACGGGTATAAGGTAAAAGCAGGTAGCGCCAAATGCCCGCGCTACCATGCGCTGTAGCGACCAAGGTAGCAAACTAACCAGTCGTAAAATACCCAGCCCAAGCCACGTGTGCCAATAGACTGGGTTATAAAAGTTAGCCATCAGGGATGACATTGCTCGTTTCTGGGTATCCCTGTGAAGCCCAAAGGTTTCAAGGCAGGGTCTTATAGTTGATGGCACTGCCGCGCAGCAGGTCAACGAAGTGAGCCCAATCGCTCGACTCCAACTCAGTGCGTATCAGTTCAGGGCTTTGATTATTGCCGGGCAGACGCACGGCCCAAAGCGATTTCGCTCGATCCGGTAGCATGGCAAAACGGATGTCGCCGACCGTCAGACCTTGCGCGGCGGACGGCTCAACGCTGTTCCATCCGCCTGTGAATCGACTAAAGTCCGTTAAAATCGAACCTGCATTCGTTCCAGCAAGCGGAGTGCCCGGCGTTTCAGGTGTCCAAGCGCCGCGAGATTCGCCTTCGAGAACTTGCGTTACGCTGAATGGCGAAATTCGAAGTGCCGCGACATGCCACGTTCCATTCTCTAGCCAAATACCACGCCAGAGAATTAAATTTGAAATCGTTGGTTTGGCGGAAAAACGCGTAACCGATTGATTGCCGACCCATTGCAAGAGCACTGCTTCTGCCCGGTTATGCTGAATCCGGCCAAGGCTTGCATAGAAAACAAACCAACCAATACCCCACCAAGCAAGTGCGTGACGGTGACTTTTCCAGGCGCGCCAAGCCAAGACAACCAGCGGAAGTGTTATCGCTAAATCTACAATCGGGAGGCAGTCCCATGCAATCCGTTCATTCGAGAATGGCCAAAGCAACATTGTGCCAAAGCTTGTACAAGCATCACACAGCAGATGGGAGAGACCCCCTGCGGCTGCCGGTATCAATAGCGCCTTGGTTGAAGTCTCGTGTTTGCCTTTAAAAAACCATGCCGCCAGCAGTGCGGCTAAAAGTACAATCACCGGCAGAAAAACAAAGCTGTGGGTAAAATGTCGGTGCCAGCGAAAGGCGACGAGTGGATCGTTGGCAGAGCGAATAAGGATATCGAGGTCGGGAGCTTCGGCGGCAAGCAGTGCGGCTAGTGCTGCTGGAGCTACGGGCGCGCTTGCGCGACGCGCTGCGAGACCACAGCAAATGCCTAAAGCCGCATGCGTAAGGTTATCCATTGGCATACCATAAGTTATTTGTGCGAGAAAGGAAGCCAGCAGGCGGCTATGGCTTGACCCATATAGGTACATGCAGACGATGGTTTTCCTTATGCGCTTCGGACTTAACACTTTCCTTTATGCGAGCCCCTTCACAGATGCGAAAGCGCCTGCACTGCTCCGCAAATTTGCACGGTGGGGTTTTGATACCGCCGAAGTCGCCATTGAAGATCCTAAGCACGTAAACCCACGTCGTTTGAGAGAAGTGGCCGATAAGGCCGGCATTAAGATTGGATCGATTTGTGCGGCACTTGGACCTGGTCGTGATTTACGTGGGACGCCGGCCGAACAACGCACCTCGATGCGCTACCTAACGGCCTTGGTTGATCACGCTGCTGAACTTGGTGCGAATCAGTTGATTGGCCCGCTTTATTCTGTGGTTGGTCGTGCGGAAGCCTATGATGCAAAGACAAAAGCAGCTCATTGGAAATCCGTTGTGCGGAATTTACGCGAACTCGCTGATCATGCCGAAGCCCGAGGTGTTATTCTCGCGATTGAGCCATTGAATCGATTTGAGACAGATTTTCTGAATACAGTTGAACAAGGCGTTGCACTGGTGCGCGACATCGAGAGTCCTGCGGCGGGCCTCTTGCTCGATACCTTCCACATGAACATTGAGGAAAAGAATCAGGCCGATGCCATCCGTCGGGCTGGTCGCCACCTCGTTCACTTCCATGCCTGTGGAACCGATCGGGGTGTCCCGGGTGACGACCATTTAGACTGGC
>CAIYUD010000265.1 GCA_903929325.1 uncultured Opitutia bacterium
CCAATGCCCAGAGTTAAAGGAGGGTTGGCCGCAGCAAGTCTGTGCGTCGCGAAACTCGACCTCATGTCCCAGTCTTTTTAACACCTGCGCACTGGCCATACCCACACGTGGTGTGAGCTGGTCAACGAAACAGGGAATAAAAAGTGAAACGCGCACGAAGGCTAATTAACGAAGGAAGGCTTCGTGGAGACCGCCGTCGACGGTAATAACTTGTCCAGTTGTCTTTGAAAGACGCCCACTCACTAACAAGAAGTAAGCTTCAGCTTGGTCGGCTGGGGTAATGGGTGACTTAGTCAGCGTTCGATCGGCATAGAACTGGGCAAGCTTACTCACTAAAGACTCCGTGGGTTCGTCAGGCGTATGTGCGACGTTATACTTGAGTAATGAACTTAAGACGCGGTCGCGCGGGAACATGGCGGAACCTTGTACAACGGTGGCCGGTGCCACGCCATTCACACGAACTAAAGGAGAGAGCTCCATCGCAAGCTCTCGGACCAAGTGGTTAGCCGCAGCCTTCGATGTGTCGTAAGCAACGGAGCCCTTCTTCGGAACAACTGCATTGGCACTTGTGGTTAAGACGAGGTTGCCGCGCAGCCCTTGATCGCGCCAAGTTTTGAAGGCTTCATCACCGACGATATAGCTACCTTTAACGTTAATGGCGAATGTCATGTCCCACTTTTCATCAGGGATATGACCTGTATTGTCGCTCGAAACGATGACGCCTGCCGTTACGCATATGGAATCAAATCCACCGTAGGCAAGGGCAACTTGGTCAAGCATAGCTCGGACGGAGGTACGGTCTGTAATATTTGCGGCTAAACCAATGGCAGGACCGCAACCGGATATACCCGAGCCAGCCACACCAATACCTTGTCCGAGTTTGTCGGTAATTTCTTTCGCCGTAGCCTCAGCAGCAGCTGCGTTCAAATCAACGCATACAATGTGTGCGCCGTCTTTAACTAAACGGTGAGCAGTCTCTTTACCAATGCCTGAACCAGCACCGATGACGACGAGCACTTGGCGAGCGAGCTCCTTCTCGGGAGGCATGCGGCGCAACTTGGCCTCTTCTAAAGCCCAGTATTCGATGTCGAATGCTTCTTGGAGAGGGAGTGCGATGTAGGAATCGATAGCTTCAGCGCCACGCATCACTTCGACTGCACAGTTATAAAACTCAGCAGTCACACGGGATTCAGACTTATCCTTACCCCATGCAATCATACCAATACCTGGAATAAGCATGACTGTGGGATTCGGGTCGCGCATAGCTGGCGAGTCCGGACGTTTACATGAATCGTAATAGGCTTTATAGTTGGCGCGGTAACGATCGAGGGCTTCGGCAAGTTTCTTGCGAAGGGTAGGTTCGTCTTCTGATTGCGGATTCCAATCTACATAGAGTGGCTGAATTTTCGTGCGCAGGAAGTGGTCAGGACAGGAAGTGCCGAGTGCAGCCAAACGCGCAGCGTCCTTCGAGTTTACGAAACGCAAGATGGCTTCATCCTCTTGTACAGTTCCGATGAAGCGTCGCTCTTTTGAGATCTGTCCGCGGAGCCAAGGTAGAATGGATGCAAGCACGGCATGGCGACGCGACACTTCAAGTGATTGATATTTCTGACCGCCAAACGCTTTCGCGTGGCCGCCTTTAGCCTCATACTTTGACTCAATATAAGCGGCAGCTTCTTCAATGAATTGAAGGGTTTGCTCGTAACATACCTTCTCGTCGTCGTGCCAACCAATGAAGCCGTGCTGACCCATCATCACCGCTTTCACTTTGGGGTTTTCTTTTGCGATTTGCTGCATGGCTAAACCAAGTTCGAGACCGGGGCGCATCCAGGGGACATAGGCCATACGGTCGCCAAATATTTCTTTGGTTATGTGCTGACAGTTCTTCGAAGCCGCAATGGCGATAATCGAATTGGGATGCATGTGATCGACATGCTTGCCGGGCAGGTAGCTGTGCAAAGGCGTGTCAATTGATGTAGCCCGAGGGTTGAGATTGAAAGTTGCGTGGCTGTACATGCCAATCATGTCGTCTTCGGCCCTCGACTTGAGCCCATTGTCTTTGCGTGCGAGGTAGGTCGCCTGGAGGCCGATCAACTTTTCTTGATAAAGAGAGGAGAAGTTTTCGCGCGTGCTGGTACGCAGATCGCCACCCGAACCTTTAACCCAGAGAACCTCGACGGATTTACCGGTCAGCGGATCAACTTCTTGGATTTTGGACGAAGTATTACCGCCACCGGTGTTCGTGATGCGTTGATCTGCACCCAGCTTATTGGAGCGGTAAATCAAGCGTGCGACCGGGTCGAGCTTGGCAACTTCGGCGTCAGACCAAAGATGAGATACGTATTTATAGGATGACATGTGTGTAAATTTTTCAGGTTAGGATTTTGAGGAGGAAATGCGTTTAAGCTTCAGAAG
>CAIYUD010000266.1 GCA_903929325.1 uncultured Opitutia bacterium
GAGAAACGCACGAAAGCGCCACAATCATCCCAAGGCACGGTCGAAATAAGGTGTTCGGTAATCATCCACTGCGAAAAAGCTTCGCCCGAATCGAAGTTAATCTGACCGGATGGACCCTTCGCCGATTTAGGCGCTGGCATATAAAGGAAGAATCCAGCCGATGGCTTTTGCGCACGGAAGCCGAGTCGTTGCAAGGCCTTCGTCAGAAGATCCATTCGTCGAGAGTACTTGGCCGCAATGTCTCTAGGGATTGACGTGTCATCGAGCCCAGCGGCTCCAGCTTTCTGAATACCAAGGAATTGACCCGAGTCGGTGTTGTCTTTGACGTCACCATAGGCCTTCACCAAGAGTGCATTACCCACGACGAAGCCTATTCTCCAACCCGTCATATTATGACTCTTGGAAAGAGAGTGAAGCTCGAGGGCGACATCTTTTGCGCCAGGAACTTGTAGAATCGAAATCTGTTCGCCGGAAAAATGTAGCGAACCGTAAGCCGCATCCTGGATGACAACTAATTTATGCTTTTGGGCAAAAGCGACGACCTCTTCAAAAAACGCACGTGTGGCGACAGCACCTGTAGGATTATTAGGGTAATTCAGCACGAGCACTTTCGCCTTAGCGAGGGTGTCCGCAGGAATGGATTTCAGATCAGGTAGAAATCCATTTTCTGCAGTGAGCTTAAGGTTATGCACCACGCCGCCATAATATTTAGCATGGGTGCCAAAGACAGGGTACCCTGGCACAGTCATCAGTACGACATCGCCAGGATTAATCAGACATGCAGGAAGAATGGAGAGCGCAGCCTTTGAGCCGATGGAGTGCAGGATCTCAGTCTCGGGATCAACGGTGACGCCAAAGAGATTCTTTAAATAACGAGCAGCCGCTTGTTTAAAATCTGCGCCACCATTGTCGGCATAACCGCGGTTTTCCGGTTTGGCTGATTCAGTTTGCAGCGACTTGACGACCTGAGGGAATGCCATCTCGTCTGGCTCCCCGACGCCAAGGTCAATCAAGGCGACGTCAGGCTTAGCCTTTCGTGCGGCGGCTTTCGCGCGCTTAATTTTTTCGAACTTATAGATCGCCGTGGACTTGCCGTAGTTCGCTCCGCCAATGCGTTCGGCGAAAAGCTGCTGAATGTAAGACTCTGACATGGTAGAAGGTAATGAAAGGTGGAATGAAAAAGCGGGAGGGAGGCAAGAGGGATACGCCTAGACCCCTTGCCCTCTCGATTAAAAGCAGCACTCTATAGCCATGCAACTACCAGCGACACATGGCACTAAATTCACCCTAGGAATCCTCATTGGCTTAACCCTGTCAGTTGGTGGACTCGGATCGTTCGCAACAGTCAGCGAGATACAAGGGTGGTACACCACGCTCCAGAAGCCGGCCTTCAATCCGCCGAATTGGGTATTCGGACCTGTCTGGACAACCCTCTATGTACTGATGGCAGTTTCGCTTTGGCTGGTCTGGCGCGCACCTTCACCGCTTCGCAGCTTAACCAAAAAAACTTGGTTTGTAATGCTCGCGCTTAATTCCATCTGGTCGTTGCTTTTCTTTAGGGCACACAGTCCCGGCTTAGCCCTGGTTGATATCGGGCTCTACCTTGTCGCACTCGCCGCGTTAATCAAGTTACTCAGCCAACAGAGTCGACTCGCTGCATGGCTACAACTGCCACACTTATTGTGGGTTAGTTACGCCACCGTACTCAACGCAGCTATCTGGTCGCTGAATCGCTAAATTAAGCGTCGAGTTTCGTCCAAGCTGCATTCGCCGCAGAAGACTTCACCACGGCTTCAATAAAGGCCATGCCGCGAACAGCATCGTCAATTCCGGGATAGTCTAAAGCGAGAGGATCGGGTTGTGACCTCTCGGCAACTGCGAGTACGTGCTCTGAGAAATTTCGGTAGATATTTGCAAAAGCCTCAAGGTAGCCCTCGGGATGCGCAGGCGGCGTGCGTGTGGCG
Organism: uncultured Opitutia bacterium; assembly: GCA_903929325.1. Classification (GTDB taxonomy): domain Bacteria; phylum Verrucomicrobiota; class Verrucomicrobiia; order Opitutales; family UBA953; genus UBA8828. The sequence continues at coordinate 1,965 of CAIYUD010000266.1, forward strand.
CGCTTCGCGGCAGCACCAAGGTAACCGTGGCCCGTGCGGAAGAGCTCAATCGGACGATCAAGGTGCTTTACCTGCAAGGTATTCGGCTCGCGCTGGTGCCATTCAAGCCCGCCCTTTTCGCCATAGACGCGGATGTTTAAGTTATTCTCTTCGCCGACCGAAATTTGTGAAGCGTGCAAGACGCCTTTGGCTCCGCCTTCGAGTCGGACGAGTACATTGATGTCGTCGTCAAGGGCGCGGCCTTCGACAAAGCGTGTCGCGTCCGCGGCCAACTCAGTAATTTTGAGTCCTGTAATATATTCGAGAAGATTTTCGGCGTGTGTACCAACATCACCCACACAGCCACCAGCGCCAGACTTACTCGGGTCTGACCGCCAAGCGGCTTGCTTCTGCCCTGTCGACTCCAGGCGCGTAGCCAACCACCCTTGAGGGTACTCGACGACAACCTTGCGAATCTTTCCGAGCGCACCTGTGCGAACAAGCTCACGAGCTTGCTTCACTAGAGGGTAACCCGTGTAGTTATGAGTCAGACCGTACAGTTTTCCTGTTTTCTTGACGATATCACGAAGAGCTTTGGCCTCCGCAAGATTCAGCGTCGCAGGCTTGTCACTTAAAACGTGGAACCCAGCTTCGAGGGCAGCTTTCGCAGCCTGAAAGTGCACATGATTGGGTGTCGCTATAGCGACAAATTCCATACGTCGGTCAGCGGGTAGTGCTTTTTCGCGCTCCATCATTTCCGAAAAAGTTCCGTAAGCACGTTCGGCAGGCAGCAAAATATCGGCAGCTGACGCGCGGGCGACTTCTGGGTCGGAGCTCAGTGCCGCACAGACTAATTCAATGCGCCCATCCATGGCCGCGGCAATTCGATGCACAGCGCCGATAAAGGCACCGCGACCACCACCAATTAGACCGTAACGTACTTTGCGTGACATAAATTTAGCGTGAGCGTTGACGCTTGCGGTCAAAGGCAGCATCGAAGGCTACCTTGTTTGTAGGGAAATCAAGCTTACGCAGGTAAGCGCAGCTTTCGGTCGCGCCGTGAATGCGGTCCATGCGGATGTCCTCCCATTCAACTGAAAGCGGACCGGCGTACTGAATATCGTTGAGTGCAAC
>CAIYUD010000267.1 GCA_903929325.1 uncultured Opitutia bacterium
GCGTTGGGCTGCAAGAGGACCGGCCGTCTTCCTCTTCAGAAAAACGACCGGTCGGTTTTAATGGTGGAGCCAATCGGGATCGAACCGACGACCTCTTGCATGCCATGCAAGCGCTCTACCAGCTGAGCTATGGCCCCCGAAAAAGGGAAAGGGCAACAAACCGCCGGAAAAGGATGCGGTCAACGCTATTCTGCCCAAAGTCGCCGTGTGCCCACGCTTGCCAATCGGCTCAGAGCCGAGTTGCCTCCATGCAATGGTAGAGCCCGAGGACATCGCGCCGGAATCCGGCGAAGAAGAACCCAGCAACCCCACCCCGGGGTCAGCGAGGGGCGGCCTGCGTATTGAGAAAACTTTTATTGATGGATTGCCCGAAGCGGAATGGAACGGTCCGATTGAGTTGGTCGAACGTGAAAATGAGGCCGAGCTAGCCATTCGCACCATGATGAACGAACGCGTTTTGGGTTTCGATACCGAGACCAAACCTTCCCATCGACGCGGCGAGTACCACCTCCCTTCAGTTCTCCAATTAGCAACCAGTGATCGCGTCTTTGTTTTTAGAATCGAAGCCTGCGGCGGGATTCCTTTTGCATTCCCGGTTCTCTGCAACCCCCGCATTGCGAAAGTCGGTATCGCTGTACGCGACGACGTGCGTAATCTGATGCGGCGGGCACCCTTTGACGCACACGGTTTTATTGAAATTTCTGACTACTCCCGCAAAGCAGGTGTCGAAAATACCGGGCTGCGCGCACTGGCTGCTCACTATTTGGGTTTCCAGATGAAAAAATCAAAGCGCGTGCAGATCTCTGACTGGTCGAGGCGCCTCGACAAGCGTCAGGTTCAATATGCCGCCAACGATGCTTGGGTTGGTCGCGAACTCTTCCTTAAGCTCGAGAGTACCGGCATCGTGCCAAAATTTTAAAGTTTCGGCGACGGACTCGAGAGACTGGTCCAGGCGAAGCTAAGCCAGCCGACGATCAGTAACACGCCGCCAATCGGAGTGACTGCACCCAGCCAATGAGGGGCGCCCAGAGCCATTGCATACAGCGTACTCGCGAATAGGATGGCACCTGAAAGCAAACACCATTGTGCAACCCGCGCATAAAGCGGGAGTAATGCCGCGACAGCGGCATGGACTAATAGGTAATGCGAAGCGGTATCCCACCATTCCCGTGCAGTCGGCTGGGCTAGAAACTGTTCCTTGAGAGCGTGTGCGCCCAATGCGCCCAAGCCTACCGCAAGGGCGGCGAGGGTCGCAGCGATAACACGGAGGCGCATTAAGCCTTCGGCTCTTTAGGCTCAGACTTCTTCTTCTCTTTTTGCGTAAAGGTCAGCCCTTCAGGGGAAGCACCGACGACGACAGGGTCGCCCTTTCGGAGCTCGTCGCGCAGAATGACTTCGGCAAGCGGGTCTTCAAGGTGACGCTCAATTGCACGACGTAAAGGCCGTGCGCCATACTTCTCATCCCAACCGTGTTCGACGAGGAACTCGCGCGCAGGATCGGTCATTTGTAAAACGATTTCAAGGTCAGCTAGGCGCTTAACCACCTTCTTCAACTCAAGATCAACAATGACGTGCATGTGCTGCTTCGCGAGTTGATGGAAGATAACAATGTCGGTTAAGCGATTCAGGAACTCAGGCTTAAAGGCGCGCTTGGTTTCTTCGAGGATCCGCTCTTTCAGCTTTTCGTAATCCCGCGTGGCGTCGGTAGCGGTGTCGAAACCCATAAACGAATTACGCTGGAGAACATCTGCACCCACATTGGATGTCATAATCAAAATCGTGTTTCGAAAATCAACCGTCCGGCCAAGTGAGTCGGTCAGGCGACCATCTTCGAGCACCTGTAAGAGCAAGTGAATTGCATCGGGGTGCGCCTTCTCAATTTCATCGAAAAGCACCACCGAATAAGGCTTACGACGAACCTGTTCGGTCAACTGTCCGCCTTCTTCATAGCCAACATAACCTGGTGGCGAACCAATCAAACGAGAGACCGCAAATTTCTCCATGTACTCAGACATGTCGATCTGGATCACCGAGTCAGCCTCACCGAACATTTTTTCGGCGAGTGTACGGGCCAACAGCGTTTTACCAACGCCCGTTGGGCCGAGGAAGAGGAATGAACCGATGGGACGACGAGGGTCTTTCAGGTCTGCCCGCGAGCGCCTGAGCGCACGGGCAATCACCTCGCAGGCCATTTCTTGTCCAATTACGGAAGCCTGTAAGTCTTTTTCGAGGTCGAGTAGCTTCTGCGTTTCTTTCTTTTCCATCCGTGACAACGGAACGCCTGTCCAATCAGCAACAATGGACAAGATATCGTCTTCGGAGACAACAACCTTGGTTTCCTCGCGGCGCTTCTTCCATTCCTCGAGGGACTTTTCGCGTTTGGCACGCAGCTTCTTCTCTTGATCGCGCAAGTCGGCGGCTTCTTCGAATTTTTGATGACGTGAAGCGTCTTCCTTCGCGAGTACCACCGAATCGATTTCTGTCTGCAGTTTCTCTAATTCAGGCGGGAGATTGAGTGCACGAATCCGGGCACGAGCGCCGGCTTCGTCCATCACATCGATAGCCTTATCGGGCAAGTGTCGCGAAGTGATGTATCGGCTGGAGAGTTTCACCGCTTGCTCGATAGCCGCATCAGTGAACTCACAGTTATGGTGCTTCTCGTATTTATGACGGATACCCTTAAGGATTCGAATAGCGTCCTCCGGCGAAGGATCTTGCACCCCGAAGCTCGGCCCTTATTGCCGAAGGGCTGGGCCACTATCTTGACCAGCGTGCGATAAGGGTGGTTGAGGGAGGCGTGGAAGCGACAAA
>CAIYUD010000268.1 GCA_903929325.1 uncultured Opitutia bacterium
CCACTCGAGGCAGGCGGGCGCTCGTGCGCCCAAAATCATTACCTTCTTCAAAAGATTAGACGCGGCAGCGCTTTATGCGAAAACGGTGCCATGGGTTAAGTTGATACTGAGGGAAGGCGGAATTGCCAATTATCAAGCGCTGTCAGTCTCAGCGATAGAATTAACCAATAGAGTGCGCTGCTCAGGCTATCAGTCTGCAGTTTGAGAATATCCAGCAGAGTAAACATCATCTTTAATCACAGCCACCCGCGGCGACAAAGCGAGTCGCAGCACGCGTGCAATGCGTTGGGAGAATATAAATATCTTCGGATCTGCCTTCTGCTTTAGCAGCCGCAACCAAGCGTCGCAGCTGACGGGTGGTTTCCGCAGCTTCTCTTAAGTTATGAAATCCAAACATCGCCGCTGGACCGCGCGACCAGCCTGCTGTCAGTTCGCGCTCATCCCAGACCGCATCAGCACAGAGTAAGACTAAAACAGACCGACCTCGAAGCTGTGTTTTAAACAACGCTCCGTAATGACCACGGGCGTGACCTGGGAGACTGACTAATGCTAACGACCCATCTCCAAAGACATCTCGGCAACACCCATCTATTTCGGAGAGAAATGGCCATTGATTCACGGGCAAAGCCATAACAGGTGCAGCGTCGACATTGCGAAGTCGCACAGAGAAAGGTGTGCCTGGCAGGCCAGGTAAATCTTCAGAAAATTGGCCCGCCAAGATGCCTGCAAGCGGAGCATGGGCAGAAATCACTTCCTTGCGTATGGTCTCGTGCGAAGAAAATGGCCGCCAAACCATAGCCTCTGGAATATCAAGCAATCCCCCAGTGTGATCGGCGTGCCAATGAGAAAGCAATAAATGGTCAACCTTACGACCGTTGAGTCGTTCGATGACAGTCTGTCCGGGAAATATTTTAGCAGGAGTGGCCCATCGATAAACAGCTGCTAGCCACGGCGCGTCACAGTCATGGAAACGCGAGGCATAACCTGTATCAAAGAGCACCTTTCGTCCTGGCAATTGCAGCATACCGACGTGCGCTCGGTGCTCAGACTTCGCCCACCCTGCCTGTAGGTGTGAGAAAAGACCTCGGGCGGCAAATGACCCCGTATTCCACCATTCAAATTCCCAACTTATACTCAAAGCATCGCGGCTGACGGGGGTGATCATCTGTGGCCACCTCCGGCACGCATAATTGAAAGTTCAGGCAGTGTGCCGCTTTGAATAAACTCAGCCAATGATGCGAAAGCACTCTCAACCGTGAGCAGCGGAGCATAACCTAGATCTCGACGAATAGCGTCGATACAAAGCGTACGACTGCGACAAAGTAGTTCGGCGGTATATAAACTTATTCGCGGTTCAATTCTCAAAGGGGTACAAATGAAATCACCTACTCGACCGATACCCCTTAGCAAATTTCCCGGTACACGGAATGGGCGCAGCACTTGTCCTGATGCATGACCGGCTAACTTGATGAGCTCACCTAAGGTTCGATCATCGCCATCAGAAACGTTCCAAATGCCATCGCCTGCGGAGGCAGGCGCCTCGGCAGCCAGTAAAACAGCATGGGCGAGATTGGATGCAGCGGTCATCGAGACCAATGCGCCGGGCGACGGCAAAGGGAATCTTCCGCCCAGCCGGCGGGCCACTTTCAAGATGCGTGGAAGTACCCCAGAGTCATAAGGTCCGTAGACACCACGAGGACGAATAATGCGAATGGCTGGCCCTTGACCTCGCCGCTCCCAAAGCATCCGTTCGCTTAATGCTTTTGAATCCGCGTAAGCGTGGA
>CAIYUD010000269.1 GCA_903929325.1 uncultured Opitutia bacterium
ATGTCTTCGAAAACACGCTTCTGCACCACAGGGTTGTGAATTCGAATCGAACCACCACCAAGTTCAACGCCATTCAGAACGATATCGTAGTGCTGACCGCGAACTTTACTAGGATCGGTAGCGAGCAAGGGTTCGTCTTCAACAACGGGTGCCGTGAAAGGATGGTGCGCCGAGATGTAACGCTGTTCATCCGCATCCCAAAGCATGAGCGGGAATTCAATCACCCAGAGGAAGTTGTATTGGTCGGTTGGAATGTTGAGTTTACCGCGTGCCTTCAGGAAAGATGCGGACTCAAGGCGAATGCGACCGAGAATTGTCGAGGCCTGCTCCCAAGGAGCAGCCGCAAAGAAGACGATGTCGCCGTCTTGAATATTCAACCGGCTATTCAGTTCAGCTTTTTCTGCATCCGTGAAGAATTTAACCATCGGTGACTTCCACTCGCCCGCCTCGCATTTAATAAAGGCGAGTCCTTTGGCACCGGCAGCCTTCGCAATGGTTTCGAGATTGGTCAGTTCTCCCTGAGTAATGTCGGCCAGGCCCTTGGCGTTAATCGCACGGACAACTGAACCAGGTGTATTGGCGGCGGCAGCAAAGACCTTGAAAGCTGAACCCTTAAAGAGATCCGTGAAATCCTGAATCTCAAAGGCAAAGCGCGTGTCAGGCTTGTCGATGCCGAAGCGATCCATCGCTTCTTGGTAAGACATCCGCGGGAAAGGCGTTGGGATATCAATACCAAGCGTTTCCTTCCACGTACGCTTGAGGACACCCTCGATGAGACGGTACATGTCCTCGCGATCGATGAACGACATCTCGAGGTCGACCTGGGTAAATTCTGGCTGACGATCTGCGCGTAAATCTTCGTCGCGGTAACAACGTGCCATCTGGTAGTAACGCTCCACACCTGCAACCATCAGCATCTGCTTATACTGCTGGGGTGATTGCGTGAGTGCGTAGAATTCACCGGGATTAACGCGACTCGGTACGAGGAACTCGCGCGCGCCCTCAGGGGTGCTCTTAAAAAGGGTCGGGGTCTCGACCTCAAGGAAGCCTTGTCCATCGAGCTCGGCACGGATTGAGCGCGCAGCTTGCGCGCGCATTTTAAGTAGGCCAAGATTACGCGGACGGCGCAGGTCGAGGAATCGATATTCAAGACGAAGGTCTTCATTCACCTTATCCGCCTTATCGTCGTCCATCGGGAACGGTAGGTCCGCACAGACATTGTGAACGGTCAGTGAAGTCGCAGCGACCTCGATGCTACCGGTAGCGAGTTTCGAATTAACAGTTTCAGCTGTACGGGCACGAACCACACCTGCGACTTCGATAACCGATTCCGTCTTCAAACGTTGAGCGAGCTCCTGGATGCCGGCAGCGCCTGGATTGAAAACGACCTGGGTCACGCCTTCGCGATCGCGGAGGTCGACAAATGTGACGCCGCCCAAATCGCGCTTGGTATCAACCCAGCCGACGAGGGTGACGGTCTTGCCAGCGTCAGAGGGACGCAAGGCGTTGCAGTTATGGGTACGCTTCATAGGTGCCAAGTCCCGGGAACCGGGAACCCGGATGTCTAACCTGTTAGCCCCCACGGAAACAAGACGAAACCCGCAATCCCCCTTGCACCCCAAAATTGTTCTGCAAGAATTCTCGTACACAAATGGCGAAGATCCATATCGCACGAAATGGCAAAATCATCGGGGAACACGACGAGCATGCCGTGACCGCCTTGGTGGCTCTTCGACAAATCCTCCCTACCGACCACTGGTGGAAAAAGGGCATGGCGCGGTGGCTACCCATTGGTTCGACCTTTAATCCACCCGAAACCCGCCGACCCAAACCCGATAATCACCTGCGCTATACATGCGAGCGGTGTGGCGCCCGATTCAACGAGCCGGTGGAGCAAAAAAGCGGCAGCGTTCTGACCGAACTCTTTTATTGGATCTGCAGCCCAATAGCGGGCGGGTTTTACACCGCAGGACGGGCACTCTCTGCGCAAAAGCACTGCCCAAATTGCGACTCCCAGCAGTTACGCGACGAGCCCTGGTAAACAATATCCCATTTTGACAGATTGCACTGGGGAGGGGTGACGCTACTTTAGACACACTCCTATGCGCACCCCTGCCCTCACCATGTTCGCTGCGATCAGCATGCTACATGCCGCTGACCTCAAACCCGATGCGGCTATCTCTGCAGTGACTGTCTACGCCGACCGGGCGGAAGTCACTCGACACGCCAAAGTACACCTCGAAGCAGGCACGCATGTGCTAACGTTCGACAACCTTCCAGCGGCAACCGATTTAAACTCCGTGCGCGCCAACGGCACCGGAGAATTTACCCTCGTGGATATCCGCGGCGAAACCATTCAAACCGTCGATATCCCGAATGATAAAGTTCGCCAGCTAACCGACCGCTTGCGCCTGCTGGAACGTCAGAAAGAAGAACTCACGCGTGCCGTACAGCGCGTCGCTACGCGTAAAGACGCACTCGACAAAATTCTGGGTCGTTTAACGAGTGCAGGCAAAGACTCACCCAATCCCGACCTCGACCCTACGAAATGGAGTGGATTTGTTGACTACCATGCAGGCAAACTTGCGGCCCTCGACGAAGAAGCTCTCGCACTCGTTGATAAGCAACGCGACAACGCCAAAGACGCAGACCAAGTTCGTCGCGAACTCGCTGAGTTACGCGGTTCAGGTCAGCGCACCCGCAACGTCGCTCGCGTAACCGTCGAAGCCAAAGGTGCCGTCGACGCTACGCTTAATCTTTCCTATATTGTCAGCGGTCCTTACTGGGAACCGTCATACGACATCCGTGCGAACGTCAAAGCGAAGACACTTGATGTCGCTTACTATGGCACCGTGCGCCAATCCACCGGCGAAGACTGGAAAGGCGTCACCTTGCACCTCTCAACTGCACAGCCATCGGTCGGCGGACGTGAGCCCGAACTCGATCCTTGGTTCTTACGCAGGCTTGAACCTATGCCGGTAGCTGCTGCACCGCTTCGTGCCTCTGGCGGGGAGCAAAGAGGACGGAGTATCGCCACAAAAGCTCAAATGATGAACGACATGCGTGCAGATGGCTTCGCCGAAACTAGTTTAACTGGAGCAATGAAAACTTCAGAGGAAGCACGCGCTCAAGTTATCACCAGCGGTGTGGCTGCCGTCTTTAGCGTCGAACGCTCCTGCGACATCCTCGCTGACAATAAACCTGCTCGCGTTCCCCTCTCGCGCGACACTTTCCCTGCAAGCTTCCGACATACATGCGTCCCTAAACTTTCACCGCACGTTTACCTGAAGGCTAAAGCCATCAATAAGACTGAGCTCCCTTACCTACCCGGTCCGAGCGCCATCTTTGTCGATGAGATCGGAAGAGCGTCGTGTA
>CAIYUD010000270.1 GCA_903929325.1 uncultured Opitutia bacterium
GCTTTGACTGCTTCTTGTAAAACAAGGTCAACGAAGCGGATGATAGGGGCTTGGCTGGCCTGATTGGTAATATCTTCCTCTGTAACCGCCTCGGTGTTTCCAGAAATAGGCTCTGAGGACTCAAATTCGCCCAGTAAATCCTCCATCGAGGCCTGCTGAGCTTCGCCGTAATACTTCGTAACCGCTGCATCGACTAAATCAGGATCAATGACAGCAAACTCAACGTCTGTCTTAAGAATAAAGGTTAACTCACTGACTGCGGATGAGTTGAAAGGGTCCTTCGCTAAGAAAATTGTTCGATTCCCGTCTTGGGCCACAGGCACTGCTAAATAACGGTGAGCTTGGGCGGGCTTTAGCAACCGGGTAATATCCGTGTCAACTTCGGGTACGGTTGTATAATAGGTAACACCGAGATGATCGGCGGTGGCTTGGAGTAAACTTACTTTGTCCGTAAGACCTGCATCAATGAGAAGGTCAGCCAAAGACTTCCCTGTGCTCAAATGATTCTCCCAAAGTTCCTGTGACTGGGTTTCGTCTGCTAGGTGGAATTCCCGAGCAATATCGCGAATACTGTCACTGTGGTCGTCGAACATGGTTAGGCTTTTTTGCCGTCATTTTTCAGACGAGAACGCATCATTTCAGCGTCTTGTGAGTGATTCATTGCTTCTTCGGGAGTAATACTTCCGTTGGCAACGAGTGCGAGAAGGTCGGCATCAAGCGTGCGCATCCCGCGCGCGCCACCTGTTTCGATATCCGAAACGATTTGGAATGTCTTATTTTCGCGAATCTTCGCAGCAATCGCGTCCGTGCGCACCATGACTTCAAATGCTGCTACGCGCTTACCTTCAGGCGTACGGCACAGCGCCTGGGAGATCACAGCGATAATTGAAGAAGCCAACTGCACCCGAATCTGGTCTTTGGCACCCGTCGGGAAGGCGTCGAGAATACGGTCAACGGTTCGGGCAGCACCCGTCGTGTGGAGTGTTCCAAAGACTAAGTGGCCTGTCTCTGCGGCTGAAACGGCAGCTTCAATGGTTTCCAAGTCGCGCATTTCACCAATCAGGATAACGTCAGGATCTTGTCGCAGTGCCGAGCGGATACCGTCAGCAAAACTGGGCACATCATTATGGACTTCGCGCTGTGTCACCACGCAACGTTTGTGCGGGTGGTAATACTCAATCGGATCTTCGATTGTCACAATGTGCCCGTCGTTGTTCTCGTTGATCCAATTAATCATCGAGGCGAGTGTCGTCGACTTACCAGAGCCCGTAGGACCCGTGACTAAGATTAAGCCACGTGGGCGCGCCAACAGGTCTTTAACCATGTCGGGTAAACGTAAATCACGCAGTCCGTAGATTTTATTCGGGATGAGACGTAGCACCATTCCGAGCACACCCTTGCCGCGATAGACGTTGACGCGGAAGCGTGCCTTTTGAGCAAAGGAAAAACCGAAGTCGCAGCCGCCGTCGCGCTTTAAGCGCTCCAATTGTTCAGCAGGCGCAATCGATTCGACAATCGCAACGACTGCCTCGGCGGTGAGTTTCTCGCCTTCGAGGGGAATCATGTCGCCCGAGATCCGTAAGCATGGCGATTGGCCAACGTGGATATGTAAGTCGGAAGCTCCATTCTCGATCATGGACTCCAGCAATTGATGAATCTCGTAGGCCATGAAATTAGTCTTCGGTGGCAACGGTTGCGCCAAGAACCTCCTCGATTGTGGTCATGCCAGAGCCGACCTTGCGAATGCCGTCTTCACGCATCGAGCGCATGCCCGATTGACGTGCCTTGCGGCGTAGCTCCACAAGCGAAGCACCCGAGTAAACCATTTGTTGAACTTCTTCAGTGACAACGAAGAGCTCGAAGACTCCGCGGCGACCCTTGTAGCCACGGTCACCACACTTCGGGCAACC
>CAIYUD010000271.1 GCA_903929325.1 uncultured Opitutia bacterium
CGTCAAGGCGCCACTGCTGACGGATTAGCCGCATCGATTGCAACGGGGGCAACCATTGCAGTCTTACCCTTACTCGGGGTAACCACCTTTCTATGCCTGCTGGCAGGAAAGGTATTTCGACTCAACCACATCGCCCTGCAAATTGCTAACCACCTGCTCTACCCCCTACAGTTTGCGCTACTGGTGCCATTCATACGGCTCGGGGAATGGATTGTGGGAGCCGAAAAGATGCCCGTAAATCCAATGACACTGCTCTCAGAATTTTCCGCGGCACCTGGAGACTTTATGGCGAAATTTGCGATGGCCGGCGTACATGGTGCTTTAGCTTGGATCCTGACGGCCCCGCTTTGCGGATGGATACTTTGGCAAATACTCCGTCCCGTTTTCCGTCGACTCGCTAATTTTACAAACAAACCATGACCCTCCCAAATTACACCGGCGATTTCAGTGCACTCAGTTCAGTTGCACTTAGTTTCCTGATTGGATTCGCGCCTTCGCTGGTTCTCTTTGGTGCAACCTGGATTATTGCCAAGAAAATCAATAACTGGTCGATTGTAGATGTGGTTTGGTCCTATGGCTTCGCCTTACTCGCACTGCCTTTCGTATTTTCGGGCACTCTCACGGCGACTAGCAGCTACCATCTCTACGCTGCCATGATTATTCTGTGGAGCGTGCGCCTAGGTACGCACCTGGGTATTCGTGTACTTGGACATTTAGAAACCGAAGATGGTCGCTATCAAAAAATGCGCGAGAAGTGGGGCGCGGATACAGATAGAAAAATGGGCATCTTTTATCTTCAGCAAGCTATCGCGCTAACTGTTCTCATGCTGCCGTTTTTTGGTTCAGCAGTCTTTGATCAGACGCCTGTGGCGACGGTGCATTGGGTCGGCTTAGGGATCGTTGCCATAGCTATGCTCGGCGAGGCCATCGCTGACGCGCAGCTCGCTGCTTTCAAGAAAGACCCAGTCCAACGAGGGATGGTCTGCGCAAAAGGTCTTTGGGCATGGAGCCGTCACCCTAATTATTTTTGCGAATGGCTGATTTGGGTCGGCTTCGCCCTGCTGAGCTGGTCGCCGAACCTCTTCGGTATCCCGGGGATTCTTTGCGCAGCAACCATGTACTATCTTCTGAATTACGTTACAGGTGTTGCCATAACCGAGGCTCACCTTGTGCATTCCAAAGGCGAAGCCTACCGCAATTATCAACAGAAAGTGCCTGCTTTCTGGCCGCGCCCACCACGTACATAAGGGTCTGGCTTGCTCGCTTGAAAAAGCAGGCAAAGATTAGCGCATGCGCTGTTTGTCGCTTTTCATTATCTGTATCTGCGCTGTCGCGGGCTTCGCGCAAACTGCAGCACCTGAACCCGGTGCTTACCTTGATAAGCGCGATGTCGCTGGGCTACGTGCCGCCCTGGCCACCTGGATTCTGAGTCGTGAATCCCAACTCGGATCACTTCAAGAAGGTCTTACCCGGGCTGAACAAGACGAAGTCTATCGACGCGCTTTAGCTGCCCATGAGATTCTGCGAACTGCAGGCGACGAATCTCTGAATACGCTGCTCGGCAAATCCGATGGCATCGCCTTTTTACGCGTTTTTCTCAATGACACCGCCTGGATGGAAGAATACCTCGGTACAGGTTGGGAGTTAAAGCCCGGAACCAGCGGTTTAGATATCTTGCGACGCTTGCACGCAATCGACAGCGGGACCAATGCCCGCAAGCGACATGCCTTAATGGCTGCCATCGCGGTAACCTACAGCTCTACCAATTACGGCGAGAACCTAACCCGTATGGCTGAGTCGCCATCCTTTAAGAGCACCCCCGAAACTCGCTACAAGTTATACCGCGACGCCCAAGACGCAGGCTACTTGCATAAAATGTTTAACGGTATGCGTGCTTGGGAAATCTGCTTTGTCGTTTCATCCAATTGTGACGACGAAGCACTTCTTTGGATGTTACAAAACGTCAATGTGCCCTTACAGCGCTATACCGACGCCTGTTGGGCGGTGCGCTATCAAGGCGTGAACGCGTTCGGAGAAACTGTTCAAGGGCCCTTGTTCTATGTCCCTGGGCGAACCAATATGAATTGGGCCGAGAGTGTTTTAAAACAAGGTGGCGTCTGCGGATCATTGTCTACCTTTGGAGCAACCGCAGCACGCGCACACGGCATTCCAGCCTATACCTGTGGACAACCTGGCCACTGCGCTTATGCCGTCCGGCATACTCGAGGCAAATGGGTCGGTGGCTTTGGCGGACCAGACGGCGGTACGCACTTTTCTCCATGGGGCGGCAATTATGCTTACGTTCTAGCCCTCGAAGATGCCTTTGCGAATGACACCAAAGCGGACAAAGCGAAACGACACCTTTGGCAGGCATCGGTAGCCTCGCCCATGGAACGTACCCGCGCCGCCCTGAGCCTTGCGACAGGCGCAACACCGTCATTGATAACTGCCTGGAAAAGTCGCATCGAGTTGCTCCGCAAAGACTCTTCCATGAATCAAGCGAGCTGGGAGAAGCTTTATACCGAGATGGCCCAGTCTTTCGGAAAAAATAATAAGCCATTGGCTGAAGCCCTTGCGGGTTTTGAGGACAAGCTCATCGAAAAAATGGATACAGAAGCGAAACTTGCCTTCGCCTTACGCGTACAAGCAGACATTGGAAACGGCGTTGAAAATTGGTCATGGGAGATGGACGACGAACTCTTTGCCCGTCATGCGAAATGGTTTTCGGAAGATGACAAAATGCGTTTTTACGTCCAGTCACTCTGCCTACAGGTGAAGAGTCGCCACTTCTTTGGCAAACTTGCCGACTGGGGAGCAAAGAATCTTGGTAAAACTGCCGATGGAATTCCTCGCTTCACCCAAGCACTCGCGGAAGTCGTGCGCATGAAGGCAAGCTCCTTGGGTAAGGATGCCTTAAAGGACTTAACCAAGCAGGCCATCCTAGCGGCCGAGCAGGCACATTCTCAGGACGCTTTTGACGCAAGCACTGAGGCCGCTAAAGGTATTTCCGGTGACCACGGGGCCGCACGCGCCGATCTGACGAGTTCGGGCAAACTCGTTTCTGACAGCGGCATGCTCTGGTTAAGCACAACCAGTGGCTGGGATCAGCCTTGGTCGCACCGCGGAATCATTGATGGTAGCGGCGGCACATTTCACACCGAAAATGAGAAAGCGCCAAGCGCCACCGTACAACTGCGCGAAACTATTGAACTTAGCTCGGTGGTCATCGAAAAAACCATCGGTAACGAATACCGCCTTAAGCGCGCAAAGATTGAAGTGTCTACCGATGGCGCCACCTGGTTTGAAGTAGCCCAAACCGAAAATTGCCCGGATGTCTGGAAAGTAGAACTTGTCGATAAAGCACCGAAGGCACGCTGGGTGCGCCTAACTGCTGACAATCCCAATGGCGATTACCTTCACCTCCGCAGCTTCCTCGTTCGTTCCAAATGAGATTTCTTTGTTATACACTTTTGTCGATTGTTGCTCACGCACAAGTAGCGGTGACCACGGCCACCGACTGGCCAGATGCGGTTGCGAAGGCGAAAGCAGAAAGTAAAGATATCGCCGTCCTACTCGACGGCAGCGATTGGTCTCCCATCGCAACGAGCTTTCGCCAGCAAGTTGTGGGTTCAAACGCGGTACGTACAGCGACGGCTAAAACCTATGTCTGGGTGACGATTGACTCACCGGAACGTGAAACCGAGGCGACGACGGCCCTGGCAGAAAAGAATAAGCCTTTCGGTTACCGCCCCTGGAATTTACCGGCCGTAGTCCTCGCGGATGCTGAGGGGCGCGTCTACGCCTCTGTGGCTGGCAGCGAGGCAAGGGATTCGGCGACGCTACTGGCGAACTTGGGAGTGGCACGAAGTGCGATCGACCGCATGCGCGCGAAGCTCACTGAAGCCACGAAGCTCGAGGGTGCTCGAAAGGCTAATGTCCTAGGCGCTGCGCTCGCTGAGATAGATAGCAAATTTGCACGCGATCAATTCAAAGGGCTTGTTCAAGAAATCGCTAAATTAGATCCAAATGACACCACAGGCTGGAGGCTACGTTATGAATTTGACGACCTATCTTTCCTCGAAGGAACGGTATTAAAACTTTGTGACGAAAAGAAGGTCGCTGAGGCTATTCGCGAATGTGATAAGCGGCTCGCGAACAACCGCATCACCCCTGAACAGCGGCAACAGATATTGGCTGCGCGCTTCGCAGCCCTACGTCGAAGCGGTAAACCCGTCGAAGCTCTCAACACTTTAGCTCAACTTCAATCCGTTGATCCGCGCAGCGAGCTTGGCAAAGGCGCACGCAATTTAGGCATCTTTCATTCACAAACCGTCAAACTACGTGGATGGTTCTGGGATGGCTGGGACATGCGACCAGACTTCACTGCCATGGAAATTGATGCCCGCAGTAAGCTTTCGTCGACTGGAGATTATTTCGTTGAATTCAAGGGCTGGGGCTTAGAGGTGCGCTCGGTTGCGCTCGTGGTAAACGGCAAGGAACTTTCTGTTTCCGAAAGTCGCCCGCGACAACCCTTGCGTATCCGCGTCGACGCAACACCTCGCTCAACCGACAGCATCATTCTACGTATTCAAGCTCGCGGCCAAGGCTGGTACGACGGCCGTGGCACCATCGAAGTACGCAAAGCTGAGTAAAGCTTAGGCCAGCGAAACTTCGGTCACAAACGTATCGGTGGCCCCTGGTTCCACGTAGCGAATGCCATGGCCATGTGTTGGGCTATTCGGAGGCCCCATCCACGGCTCCACGCAGAAGAAGGGCGACTCTGGCGACTCCGTCCATGTTACCACAGTTGCCCAAGCATCCGGAATGGGCTCTTCGCCGACGCGCACAATGACGTCTTCTTCACCTGAACGGGGGCCAAAACGGACTTCCGAGCTCTTGAGCCCTGTAAAGATACAGTCCAGCAAGCGTGGGTCTTCGAAATCGATCTCGGTCACGCCCTTCATCTCCGCAAAAGAAACGAGCTTACCGTCAGCGGCGTGGCGCCAATGCTTACGCGCTGGCGCACGAAACTGGTAGTCGCGCCGATCAAGGCCAGCGTGCCAGGGTAAAGTGAAGTAAAAGTGGTGTCCGGCACACCACGGAATCCTATGCGTATCGCGGTTCTCGAGTTCGAAGGTACACCGTAATCGTAACTCAGAAAAATCATAACGCACGCGGAAGCTATAAGCAAAAGGGTAAGCAGCTTGTGCACGCGCATCGGGTACTAACTCTGCAACAAAATGTCGCGGGCCACTTTCCAGAACGACGAATGTGGCGTCGCGGGCAAAGCCGTGGTGAGGCATCGGGCGTCGTACGCCCTCTTCATCTTTCCAAGCGAACTTTTCGCCATCGGCATACGTCCGACCCATAAAAGGAAAGAGGATTGGGTTGCCGCCTCGCACCGCTTCAAATTTATTCCAGTCAGCATCCTTCGGCCAGTAGATGACTTCGCGCGAACCCGAAGGAAGATCCATGGACCATCGCAACAAGCGTGCACCTCGCGTGGGACAAACCTCAAATGTCGATGAACCAACCTGCCACCGGGTACAAGGCGTGCCGCTCTCAGTGTAAGGCTGCATAGGGAAAGTTAGCGTTTAGCGAGGACGTCGTGCGAGCGTGAATACAATCTTCGAACCCTTAAACAAAAGACCCCGCTTTAGCGGGGTCTTTATTCAAGGCAATGAAGCCTAGATTACTTCTGGCGGACAGTGCCTAAAGGAAGTTTCTTCTTCGCAGGAATTCCTGAAGGAGCTGTAGGAGCAGCAGGGGCAGTGGCTGTCGCAGGACCAACAGGAGCTAAACCCGTGGAAGGAACGTAGGCTTCAGATCCGCTTGAGCTCGGGGGGAGCTCAGGGGTGCTGCAACCAGCGAGGAGAGTGAGGGCGGAGAGGATGAACAGGTTGCGTGCCATAGGATTAATGTAAGAGTATGTAATTGATACCTAAGCCCATGAGCCGCACAAGCGCAGATTCACTCCCCCCCGTGCTCTTTATCTGCACGGGTAACTTCTACCGGAGCCGCCATGCCGAGGCCGTCTTTAACTGGCATGCCAGCCAACGGGGGCTGCCTATAAGGGCGTTTTCTAGGGGTTTGCTGACCTCTATGGTGGCCGATGAGCCCACCCGCCTATCTCCGAATACCTCTAAGCGCCTGGCTGCCCTCGGCATCGCAGAACACCTAACAGGGGCTATGCCTATTCAATTGACCGTTGCAGACTTGCAAAAAGCGGGTCGGGCCGTCGCCCTGCGGCGTCAAGAGCACCGTGTAATGATGCTTCAAGCTCACCCAGAGTGGGTTGATCGTATCGAGTACTGGGATGTCCAAGACATCGACGAAATTGAGCCGACAGAGGCCCTGCCGGCTATCGAACAACAGGTGGCTAACCTAATCACGCTTTACGCCTGAGCCGCCAACCAGCGTGCAAGGATAGCTTGCTGGTCTTCGGGGCTTATCGGCCAGTTTGGAAGGATCCGCATTCGGTCTGCCAGTGCGTGTAAAGCGATGCCTGCAAAAACCGCTAGGTTCAGACTCTGAGCAAATCCATGCATCGGGATACTAAACCGGAAATCTGCGAGTTCACGCGCGACAGGTGACGCTCCGGCAAATTCATTGCCGACAACTAAGGCGAGTGGCTGGTCGACCGGAACTTGATCGAGCGAAATCGAGTCGGCCGACAAGTCAGAGACCGCGATACGATAGCCACGTGCCTTGAGTGACATTAACGTGCGACGGACATTTTCTTGGGCGCCAGGCTCAAGCGCAACTTCGGGTGGATGTAATTTATGTTGCGGCGGAAAATCATCGCGCCGGTGCGTGATCACGTCGAGCCACTGCCCTGCCCCAACGGAAGTCTCCGGGTCGTCTAGAAATGGCGAGCGATTTTCGATAGCGTGGATCTCCTGAATACCAACCGCGTCCGCGGTGCGCAAAAGCGCGCCTGCATTGCGCGCTTTATGGACATCATCCAAGACTAAGAGTAGGCGACGTGTCCGCCGCTCGAGCACAGACCGCATACGGTCGAGTCGAGCGGGAGAGACACCCGCCATGCCTTAGGCAACTGACGGTGCTGAATCTAGACGTAGTGAATCGAGTTGCTCGGCGGCATCTCTGAAAATCTTACGGACGTCATCAACTGTTTCACTGGCGAGTTCGGCTTGCTCAGATGCAGCTTCGCGAAGAGCTTCCGCACGGTTTGTTAAATCCGCAACGATACCTTCAAGTGACGTGATGGTACGGGCCTTTAGTGAGCGGGTCTTTTCGTCTAAACCGCTAATCGTACGTTGGACGGCAATACCAAGGGCACGGCTATGCTCTTTCATCTCAGCAGCAAAAATACGAGCGTCGGGGACCTTGCGAAGGTCGGTGACAAGCCCGAGCTTCGAGAGAGTCCAGATCAACCATTTGGTAGGATCAAACTGCCAAGGCTTCACGCCGTTACGGTAGTCGTGCTGAAATTCGTGGTGATAGTTATGGTAACCTTCGCCGAAAGTAAGCAAGGCAACGGAACCGCTATCACGTGCACTATGGCGCGTTGAATATGGCTGACTGCCAACCATGTGGCAGAGGGAGTTGATGCAGAAGGTGCCTTGCTGAACGACAACCGTGCGCAGGAGCCCGGCGATTAAGAAGGCGGCCAAGGCGGATGTGCCAGGGCTAGGTAAATGATTCAGGGTGGCGTAAGCCCAACCAAGACACGCAGGGGCAATGAAACCGACGACGACACCAATCCATTGTACATAGCGATGCTGCCACATAACCAGCGCGTCCGCTTCGAGATCCTTGACGTTGGTGACGGGTGGCTTCGGCTTTAAGCGGAAGAGCAACCAGCCGATATGAGCGTAAAAGAAGCCCTTAGAGATGTCATAGGGGTCTTCATCTTCATCCACGTGTTTGTGGTGAATGCGGTGATCGGCAGACCAATCTAGGGCGGAGTTCTCAAAGGATGCCGCGCCGAACAGGAGCACGAAAAGCTTTACGGGCCATTTCGCCTTAAAGGAAAGGTGCGAAAAGAGACGGTGGTACCCCAGGGTAATACCGAAACCCGTCGCGTAATAATAGAAGATGAAAAGCGCCCAAATAAAGCCCCAGCCAAGGTTTTCGCTGGAGTGAGTCCAAAGGAACCAGGGCACTACCGTCAAAGCTGCCAAAGCCGTCCCAATAAGGAAGGCCGAGGTAACCCATTCGATGCGGTAGATCGGGAAATTTCTAAATTTCATACGCCAGAACCATGCCACCCCGTGTGGCTTTTTGCGAGTGTATTGTTCCTACAGAATCACCCAACGGTTATACTAACTTGTTGGATTACAGGCACTTATTCGCGCTTCTTCTTCCAGGCATTTCCAACAGAAATCACCCTGACAGGATCACGCGTGCGCACCCAGACATTATTTTCCTTCAACTGTTTGGCAGGCAAGGCTTGGCAGGCATCACCAAAGGAAACCAGTGGCAGTTTCTTGCCACGGGGTGACGAATTAAAGCGCTCGGCTGTTTCCACAATACGTTTGGCGGCCACCATCGGGTTGTCGTCTTCGGGCACTTGGACAACCCAGCCAACCAAGTCATCCGGCAGGCCGCCTTCAGGCGAACTCACCAAAACGACATGGTGTTTCTTTACAGGTTTCTCGCGTTCGACGGCGTCTGCCTCGGCTTCTTGACGAATTTGATTCAGGACCTCAGCAAGCTTGCGCGCGTCGATGCCATTGCGCTGGAGAACTTCTTTAACAAGATCGAGAGATACTTTGGCCATGTGAACGTACAGGGAAGCGAGTGTTGCCACTGTTTGGAAGCGGGAGTTATTCGCATTCCCTTGCGCTCACCCCACCCCGTCACACGCTGGAGGCAATGTGCTCAAAAGGGCAATTATGGGCAGAAACCCAACGCGCTAACCGTGTCGAGGCCCTGCGCACACTTATCACCAAAGAACTAGGGGAAACGGATACCATCACACTTGAGATAGGCTGCGGGCATGGGCATTGGCTGACGGCGTATGGCGCCGAATACTCTAAAGAAAAATGTGTGGGCATAGACTTGCTTAACGACCGTCTCAAAAAAAGTGAGGCCAAGCGGCTGAAGCGTGGATTAACCAATATTCACTTCATGAAAGCGGAAGCTTCGGAGTTCTTGGACGCCATCGCCCCCCATGTTCGCTTAGCGAAAATCTTTATTCTCTACCCTGACCCATGGCCTAAAGCCCGGCAGAGTAAGAAACGCTTTATCCAAGCCGAAAACCTTACGCGTTTAGCGAATATAGCGCTTCCTGGATGTACCCTTTGCTTCCGCACTGACCACGAAGACTACCATTTGTGGGCTACTGAAAAGCTGCTGGAACACCCCGACTGGAAAGTACTTCCCGGTGCACAGTGGCCCTTTGAGGCAGCCACATTTTTCCAGAATTTACTTCGGGATAAACGCGACTGCTTGGCCGTGCGCAGTTAGATCAGAAGCGTGCTTCGAGCTGGAACCAAACAC
>CAIYUD010000272.1 GCA_903929325.1 uncultured Opitutia bacterium
CCACAGCTGAGTGGAAGGGCGTCCAAGGCGGAACCGGTGCACGCTTCGATTGGCGCGAAAGCTCCACCTACATCCAAGAGCCGCCCTTCTTCAAAGGATTCTCGATGGATATCCCGGCGGCCCCTGCGCTCAACAATCTCCGTCCGCTGGCCATCCTCGGCGACTCTGTCACCACGGACCACATTTCACCTGCCGGATCGTTTAAGGAAGAAACCCCAGCGGGTAAATTCTTGCTCGCAGCGGGCGTGGCGAAAAAAGATTTCAACTCCTACGGGTCACGTCGCGGTAATGACCGCATCATGACGCGTGGGACGTTCGCGAATACCCAAGTGAAGAATCGCATGGCCGAAGGTAAAGAAGGCGGCTTCACCAAGTTGCACCCTGAAGGCACGGTAGAAACCATCTACGACGCCTGCCAGGCGTATGCGAAACGCGGACAAGGTCTGATTGTCTTTGCGGGCGTGGATTACGGGATGGGTTCGTCGCGCGACTGGGCAGCCAAGGGCACGGCGCTGTTGGGCGTCAAAGCCGTGGTCGCACAATCCTTCGAGCGCATCCACCGGTCGAACTTACTCGGGATGGGCGTCTTGCCCTTAGAATTCCCTGCGGGCAAAGGTGCCGACGACTTAGGCCTCGATGGCAGCGAAAGCTTCGACCTCGAAGGCTTAACGGCGCCGGTCAAACCTCGCCAGGCCGTCACTTTGGTCAACAAACGTAAAGATGGTAAGGTCGATCGGACACCGCTGGTGGCCCGTATCGATACCGCCATTGAGGGCGAATACTACCGTCACGGCGGTATCCTGCCCTACGTCCTACGCCAGATTCTACGCAAGTAAGTCGACGTCAGCGCACAAAGCGGGTTGCCTTCGTCCGTAAGCAAGGTTCCGTGGCAGGTCATGGCTATTAAGGTCGGACTCGTCTCACTCGGTTGCGCCAAGAACTTGATCGATTCAGAGATCATGGTGGGACACCTTGCGCAGGCGGGAATGCAGATGACGCCCAATGCGGCCGAGGCCGACGTCGTCATCGTCAATACCTGCTCCTTTATCGATGCCTCGAAGCACGAAGCCCTCGAAGCCATCTATGAGATGAGCGATGGCAAAGCGACGGCTCGACGGAAGGGTCAGAAGCTGATTGTCGCCGGTTGCATGGCCCAACGCTACCAAGGTTCGTTGCCCGTCGTCGAAGGTGCCAAGGGACGCGTAGAGCTGCCGAAAGTCGACGCCTTCATCGGCCTCGATCAAGTAACCAACATCGTACCGGTGATTCGCAAGGTGCTCGCTGAAGAAGCGGGTAAACTGGAATTCTTGGCGAAGACCACGACGTTTATTCCGGATTACGATACACCACGCTTCCGCTTAACCCCTCGTCACGCTGCTTACATCAAAATCGCCGAAGGCTGTAACCATCCGTGTGCATTTTGTATTATCCCACGGATTCGCGGACGCCATCGCAGTCGTACCGTCGAATCGGTCGTCAAAGAAGCCCGTCAACTCGTCGCTGAAGGCGTGCGCGAAATCAGCCTGATCTCACAAGACACCACTTACTTCGGGATGGATCGCTGGACGGATGCCCGTCCGAACCCACGGAGCCCGGTGGATTCGTCGAAAGGTGAATCACTAGCATCGCTGTTGCGCGAACTCGATACCATCAAGGGCGACCACTGGATTCGCCTGCTCTATACCCACCCTGCTCACTGGAGTGATGAGTTGATTGAGACGATTGGACAGTCGAAGCACATCGCCAAATACGTCGACATCCCCCTGCAACACATCTCCGACCGCATGCTTACCGCTATGCAGCGCGAGACCAATGGAGATTACATTCGTCAGCTGATCCGTCGCATGCGCGCGGGCGTTCCGGAGTTAACCATTCGCACGAC
>CAIYUD010000273.1 GCA_903929325.1 uncultured Opitutia bacterium
CGTCAGGCCGTAGGCCGTATCGTCAGCGCAGCGTACCGTCTTTAGGCCTCTTCGAAAATCGAGGCTATCTCCTTCTGCGAGAGCTGGCGGCAGTCGCCCGGTGGCATCTTGCGAAGGACGAGTCCACCGACTTGAAAGCGACGGAGGATTTTGACGTGGAATCCGAAAATTTCGAGTAGCCGGCGGATTTCACGCTTACGGCCTTGATTGAGGTGAATCTCGATACGCTCAGCTACGCTCGGGTCTTGGATGACTTTAGTGAAGCGTAAGAGTTCATCTTCATCTTTGGCGCCTTTGAGAAGCTTTGGGGTGAGTAGCGGGTCGTAGGCACGGTTGAGCGTGACCTCGTAGCGCTTCACAATGCCACCCGATGGGTGCATGATCTTGTTCGCGAGGATACCGTCGTTGGTAATGATGAGTAACCCTTCGGAATCTTTATCTAAACGTCCCACACAAAATAGGCGCTGGGTATTGAAGGGTGGTGGGACCAGTTCAAAAACTGTCTGGCCGCCAAACTCATCGAGATTGGTGCAAAGGTAGCCACGTGGCTTGTTCATAAGCAGCACCACATGTTTAGCGATTTCGCCAATCACCTTGCGGCCGACTTTAACCACATCCTTGCCAGGTATGACGGGTTGGCCGACTTCAGCGGGGCGGCCATTAACGGTCACACGACCTTCTGCAACGAGGCGCTCGGCTTCACGGCGGGAGCAGGCTCCCGCTTGAGCGAGGTACTTCTGAATGCGCATGGGCGCGTCTTCGGTCATAGGCAATGAGGGTGGACTAGAATAGGCGAGAGGAGCGAGGCGATTATCAAGGTATTGCCTCACCTATTATTTACCATACATACTCTGTTATGCGTTTACTTTGCTTTTGCTTAGTTGCCGTTGCCGTCACCGCCAATCCGCCGCGCAAGATGTCGCTCGCTTTTTCCGACGACTTTGACGGTGCCGTCATTGATGCGAAGAAGTGGACACAGCCGGCTTATGCACCCGCAGGCACGGTTGTGCTTAAAAACGGCAAACTCATTCTCGGTATTGCAAAAGATGATAAGGGTGCATGGAAGGGTGGGAGTGTGAACACACGCGGACGATTTGATCAATCGCAAGGGTACTTTGAAGCCAGCATTCGCGCAGGTCAGTTTGCGGGGCATCACCTCGGCTTCTTGCTCACACCTCGTGATAAGAAAGAAATCTATTCCGAGATATATATCGCAGAAATTTTTGGCGAAGATCGGTTAGTGACTTGGGTTCGTTATAACGATGGCAGTTCTCTGAAGGATGAAAAACCTTCGCCGCTGCCAAAACCTTTCACGACCCCGGGTGGCTCTTCAAAAGATTTTCATACCTATGGTGTGCACTGGACCCCGCGTGAATACACCTGGTATGTCGACGGTAAAGAAGTGTTCTCGACCAAGAAGGGGCTAACCCAGGACCCAGCAACGTTAACGCTCGGTCACACCGTTTCGGAATTTGAATTACCCAAGTTAGACCCTGCTAAATTACCTGACGGTGTCGAATTCGACTGGGTCAAGGTCTGGCGGTAAAAGGTAAGGATAACGGGGTCGAACTTAGAAGAGACTAAAGCTGAAGAGACGACTCGCCCAAAGGGCTCGACGATACGCTACGCTGACGATCGGTGACCTTGGTCACCTTGACGACTCGCCTCTGGCTCGACGAAAGTTAGCACAACCTCGTCAGCGGATTTGCTGGCTAGCTGGATGGCTGGTTGGCTGTTCTTCCCGCTTCCCGCTTGCTCCTTCCTGCTCCGCGTAAGCGGACCGTCAGCGTAAGCGTACCGTCCTGCTATGAACAATCAGCTAACATGGGGCATTTAGGACGACCTTCGGGGCTCGCTCTAAAAGCGCTTGCGAATCTCCGGTGGTAGGCATTTTCAGATGTATCCTTATGTCTATTCCGCACGATAAGAATAACCCTTTCCCTGCCGCCCTGGTTGAGCGTCGCCGGCTTTCTGCTCCCAACGGCCAGAAGGAGACATCGCATTTCTCGGTCTCCCTTAAGGGCAGCGGGTTGACCTATACTTGTGGTGACTCATTGGGCGTATTTCCGACTAATAATCCTGCATCGGTTAATGCCTTTCTTAAAGCTGCGCGACTGACGGGCGATGAATCCGTTTTAATACCCAAAGACACAGCGCCCATTAGCTTGCGTGAGGCAATCACACGTCGCCTCGCACTCAATGGTCCGACGTACAAATTCGTCCAACTCTTACACGACCGCGCGACCAACGCTGCCGAAAAAGCAGCCCTGGCCGAGCGTATCGCCGAAGCTGATCCTGAGAAAAAGAAAGCCTGGCTTGCAGAGCGTGAGTTTGTTGACCTTCTCGAAGAGAATCCGAGTGCGAACATCACGGCCCAGGAGTTTGCAGAAAACTTCCGGAGACTGATGCCTCGACTGTACTCAATCTCATCGTCGCCGGCAAAGTATCCGGACGAGATCCATCTGACCGTCGCGGTTGTGCGTTATGAAACCAATGGACGTAGCCGTGA
>CAIYUD010000274.1 GCA_903929325.1 uncultured Opitutia bacterium
TACACTCTTTCCCTACACGACGCTCTTCCCGATCTAGCCAGCCACCAACAATACTCTACTCGCAGATGACTTCATTCTCGTGCGTTCACCTAAATGCACGGACGGAAAGAAAGACCTCGTGATTGACTTCGAGGGCGACGTCTTACCTTAAGACTTCGAGATGACGTCGATCCACCATTCTAAAGCAGGAGACCGAATTCTTTTTGGATTAAGCCTCTTTGCGTTGTTATGGAGTTTCGGCGTCCTGCAAGCAGGCGGATTTACAACGTCCATCAACGCAGGCATGGCCTTCCTCGACTGGCCACTGTCAAACGGATCGGTAAACCCTCCAGGCTGGCTCACCGAGTCAGATAAATTTGCCGAGCACTCACACCGCTTAGCGGCAACAGGTTTAGGCATCTTAGCCATCGCTCTCGCAATACTCCACCGTCTACGTGAACCACGTCGCGGGGTCCGTCTCGCCGCATACGGCGTACTTGGACTCGTCGTTGCCCAAGGTGGTCTCGGCGGCCTACGCGTACTCCTCGACCAGCTCAATGTCGGCGGCGAAAGTAATATCAAAGCAGTCTCTTTCGCCATTGCGCACGCAATCAACGCTCAGCTCACCGTCACCCTCCTCGCTTGCGTCACCCTAACACATACCCAACTTTGGCAACGCGCAGCCGAAAATCCTGCACCCGCACAATCACGCTCGTTGGGAGTTATCACCCTTGCGTTGCTTTTTTTAGTCATGCTGGCCGCTGCGGTGATGCGACAAAACCGTGCCACCCTTTGGGCCGCGGGTGAAATGACAGACCTGTGGGGATATTTTATACCCTCGGTGGGTGAAGGTTGGATGTGGACAATTAACTTACTACATCGCGGCGGTGCACTGCTGGCTGGAATCTCGATCACCCTCTTTGCAAACTCACTGAACGGCTTACAGCTGCACCGGTGGCGGAGACTGCCTCACCCACAATGGGCAGCAGGAGTTTCTATTATTCTAGCAGTCACACTATCGCTCCAAATTTTATTAGGCGTGCTGGCAATCGACCGACCCGCCAACCCTCACCCGCGCACGATTCATCTCATGGTAGCCGCAGCCTTACTCGCTACCACTGCGTGTGCCACCTTGCTCTGCTTCCGTGGCGCAAAAAATAGCGCATGAGCACACCGCGCGCCTACCGCGAGTTAACAAAGCCACGTCTTTCGATGCTGGCGGCACTCTCTGCTGTAGCTGGATTCTTCTGTGCACTTCCAAGTGAGCCGTGGACGGGCATGTCACTGTGGGCACTGTCGATTGGCACAGGACTGGCTGCAGGTGCTTGTGGTGCGCTCAATCAATGGATGGAGCGTTTGCCGGATGCACAAATGCAACGAACAGCATCGCGTCCATTACCCAAAGGACAGCTAACTCCGCGAGCGGCACTTATCTTTGGCATCGTCCTGCTCGTCGGCGGACTGACGATGATTGCGCGGTGGACAAACCTCACCGCGCTCGCGCTCACCGCTGCGACAGTTCTCTCTTACCTTTTCCTCTACACGCCCCTGAAAACACGCACACAATGGTGCACGGTCGTCGGATCGTTACCCGGTGCGCTTCCAGTGCTGATCGGATCTGCAGCGCGCTCAACTGACGGAAATCCGGACGCGATGGGATGGGCACTCTTCGCCATTCTCTTTTGCTGGCAAGTCCCGCACTTCATGGGGCTCGCCGTCCTCTGGAAAGACGATTACGCCCGTGGCGGTTTTCGTATTGCGACGGTGGTTGACCCGTCAGGTGAGTCCGCAGCGCGACAATCAACCTTCTTCCTTGTTCTCCTACTCATCGCCTCAGCCGTACCCGTGATACTAGCCCCTGAGGATCTCAGGGCATACGGCGTCATCGCTGCGTTACTCGGCGCATGGTACCTGCGACTCGGGATTGCTTTCCGCGATAAATCTCGTCGCGAACACGTCGCTCGACGTTTCTTCCTTTTCTCACTTCTGTACTTAAGTGCCCTACTTTTGACACTGGTGCTTGACCGGATTTTCTGAGCACATGCAAAAAGCGGCTCTTCGCCAGAAACTTCGAGATGTCCGGCAAAAATTAACGGCCGAACAAATCGCACAGGCCTCGCTTGCGGCCACAGAACTTTTTTTGAAAAACCCTTCATGGGTTTCAGCACAAACCGTGGCCCTGCACCTTGCGGTGCGCGGTGAATTGCCCACTGCGGCTTTGCTTATGGCGGCCTGGGAAGCAGGTAAACGTGTCGCGCTCCCTCGCATGGAAAATGGGCGAATGGTTATGCGCCTCGTTACACCGACAACGCCACTCGCGCCAGGAGCTTTTGGCATTCAAGAACCACCCGCCACAGCGAGAGAGGTCGTACCAAGCGAACTCAACCTCGTTCTTACCCCAGGCTTAGCTTTTGACTTAAAAGGCGGCAGACTCGGGCAAGGCGGTGGTGATTACGACCGTTTGCTTGCTGCCGTCGGACCTAACTGCACGAAGGTCGGCTGGTGCTATGACTTCCAGATCATTGAAGGTGTTCCGGTTGAGCCGCACGACCAGCGCGTTGACCTCATCGCCACCCCTAAAGGTTGTCGCACAGTGATTCGTTAAGCGAATTGCTTGCCATTTTCTCCCCCTCTCGTCCGTTAGACCTGCGATGTCCGTGCAACGTCCCGACTCTATTCGCCTTTATGGCGTTCGGCAGAATAACCTCAAAGGGTTTAACCTGGATATCCCTGTAGGTAAATTGGTCGTCGTTACCGGACTGAGTGGTGCCGGGAAATCCTCACTTGTCTTTGAAACACTCCATGCCGAGGGACAGCGCCGATACGTGGAGACCTTTTCCCCGTATGTTCGCCAGTTTCTAGAACTACTCCCTGCACCCGCACTCGAACGCGCAGAAAACATCCGTCCTTCAGTCGCCATTCGGCAAGGAAACGCCGTACGCACGTCGCGATCGACCGTAGGTACAATGACCGAACTGTGTGATTGGTTTAAGGTTTGGTTCGCACACCAAGCCCAACTGATTGATCCAGCTTCTGGAAAACCGATTCGTCCCGCAGGGCCATCTGCTGCCTGGGAATCTTGCCTCGCGTCGCATCAAGGAGCCTCTGTTTGCCTAGCCTTCGCGCTCATTAAACCCAAGGAGCTTGAGTGGACTGTTCTGATCACGGAATTTATGCGGGCCGGCTTCACGCGAGCCTGGACACCTAAAGGTTGGATTAAACTTGGCGAAGACCCTGTCGCTAAATCATTGAGCGAACTTGTTGTCGTTCAAGACCGCGTGCGCATCAACCCAAGCGAACGTGCGCGCTTTGAAGAAGCCGCTCGCTCAGCGTTTCGATTGGGCGGCGGCCGCCTTCGCATCCTAAGCGAAGAAGGCAAAGAGCTTTCACGCTACTCGGATACATTAGAATCGCCTGTTGATCATCGAAAATTCCGCGCGGCGTCTCCAGGTCTCTTCTCTTTCAACTCGCCGATTGGTGCATGCCCAAGCTGTAAAGGGTTCGGTCGCATTATTGGTTTAGACTGGGCAAAAATTTTGCCAGACCACTCGCTGACTTTAGCGGAAGGCGCGGTCGCTCCGTTTCAGGGCAATGTGTACGGCGAAAGCCAACGCGACTTAGCACGTGCCTGTCGCGCTCAAGGCATACCCATGGACCGATCATGGAAGTCTCTTTCGAAGGCGCATCGTCAATACATCGAAGATGGCGACCCGACTTACCAAGCCGGCGAATGGGGTTCAAAGTGGTACGGCATCCGAGGCTTCTTCCGTTGGTTAGAATCGACGACCTATAAAATGCACGTGCGCGTTTTTCTTTCGCGTTACCGTGCTTACGAACTTTGTCCGGCTTGCAATGGCGCACGCTTCCAACCCGAGTCACTTTTGTGGCAATGGGAGGGGCTAACACTTCCGCAGCTCTACGCACTACCCGTGAGCGAGCTGCACAATCGTCTGATCACTCTTCGTCCGAAAGCTGCCCGCACCCCAGACGAGCACGCTCTCGAATCAATCCTAACGCGCTTAGGCTACCTGAAAGCAGTTGGCTTAGGATACCTAACACTCGATCGGCTTTCACGCACGTTGTCAGGCGGAGAAGTGCAACGCGTCAACCTGACATCATGCCTTGGGGCAACACTCGCAGACACTGTCTTTGTCTTAGATGAGCCAAGCGTTGGCATGCACGCACGCGACCTTGGGCAGATGACGGAAATTCTACGCGGACTTGTTGACCAAGGAAACACGGTGGTGGTGGTCGAGCACGACGAGTCGGTGATGCGAGCAGCTGATTGGCTAATTGAAATTGGGCCGAAACCTGGCGCCGCAGGCGGGCATCTTATTTACGAAGGTCCTGCAGCGGGCGTCTTAAAGGCTAAAAATTCTGTGACAGGAGATTGGCTCGCTGGACGTTTGAAGCCTGTAACCCACACACCGCGCACAATTAAACCAAAGGCTCCTTGGTTGCATGTAGAAAACGCTACCGCCAATAACCTTAAAAGTTTTACCGCGAAAATTCCCCTTGGGAAATTGGTAGGCTTATGTGGCGTCTCAGGTTCAGGAAAATCCACCCTACTCCATCAAGTGCTCGCCGAGCGCGACCCGGAGACGGGTGATATAGCGAAAACATCCGCGCACTGGGTTCGCTTTGATGAACAACCTGGAGAAATTGCCCTTGTTGATCAATCGCCTGCCGCACGGACGCCGCGCTCCAACACAGCACTCTATGCAGGCGCCTGGGATGCGATTCGTACGTGGCTTGGAAATTCCGACGAAGCCAAGGCAGCAGGATTTACGCCTTCTCACTTCTCTTTTAACGCAGGTGAAGGTCGCTGTGAACGCTGCAGGGGTGCGGGCTGGGAAACGGTAGAGATGCAATTTTTGTCAGACGTATCTGTTCCATGTCCATCATGCGAAGGCCGTCGTTTCCGTGACGAAATTCTTGCCTTCCAGCTCGGCGGAAAATCCGTGGCCGATATTCTCGACATGACCGTCACAGAGGCTCGCGAATTTTTAGGACCCCGCACGCCCGCAACGGGACAGCTCGGTGTACTCGAAGAAGTCGGCCTCGGTTACCTTCGAATGGGCCAACCGCTCACCACCCTCTCGGGTGGCGAAGCCCAACGACTTAAACTCGTACGATTCTTAGGCACGCTTGGTAAAGAAACCCAGCAGGCACTCCTGTTACTGGATGAGCCGACAACGGGTTTGCATCGGGACGACGTATCTCGACTCATCGCCCTTCTCCACCGGCTGGTCGACGCAGGACATTCGGTCGTCGTCGTCGAACACCACCGTGACGTCCTTGCGGCCTGCGACTGGCTACTTGAACTCGGACCTGAGGCAGGTCCTGCGGGCGGACAACGCGTTGCCGAGGGAACACCGGACGCTGTCAGTAAAGCACAGACGCCAACCGGGAAATTGCTGCGTGGTGGTGACGATGCATTTGTGGTGAGCGAAAATCGACTAACACGTATTCGGCCAACATCCATTCAAGTACGCGGAGCCCGTGAGCATAACTTAAGGAACATCTCCCTCGATATTCCCCACGGACAACTCACCGTCCTCACGGGTGTTTCTGGCTCCGGAAAGTCGTCGCTCGCCTTTGATATTCTCTTTGCCGAAGGACAGCGCCGATTCCTTGAATGTGTTTCGGCTTATGCGCGACAGTTTGTTGAACAACTTCCAAAGCCTGACCTCGACTCACTCACAGGACTACCGCCGACGGTAGCGATTGAGCAGCGCATCACGCGAGGATCCTCTAAATCAACCGTGGCAACGGTTACGGAGGTTGCACAATACCTCCGCGTGCTTTTCGCACGGGCGGGCACACCGCACAGTCCCGTCACCGGCAAACCACTTGTTAGCCTAACCGAAGATGCCGTCGTGCGTCGCGTACTGGAACGTACCAAGGTTTTGAAAAAGGGCCGCATGCACTTGGCTGTACCACTGGTGAGAGCTCGCAAAGGACACCATCAACCATTGGCCGACTGGGCCGTACAGCGCGGCTCACGCTGGATGCGTTGCGATGGTGCAATGGTCGAGACCACTGCCTTCAAGCGACTCGATCGCTATAGCGAGCACGACATCGACGTTGTCATTGCTGATTTATTACCCGGTGGCTTAACCGAAAAGCCCGGCGAAGATCCTGTTGAAGGCGAACGCGGTCTACGCGCTGTCGTGCGCGAAGCTCTGGCACTTGGAAATAACTCCTTGGTCTTACTTGATACTGCCGGCGATGAAATTGCTTTCTTATCAAATTCGCGAGTCGATGCTGTCACCGGCGAGGCTTACCCCGAAATAGATCCTAAACACCTTTCGTGGAATTCGCCGCGGGGTTGGTGTCCAGAATGTCGCGGGCACGGCCGAGTGGTTGAAAAATTCTCTGCCGATGAAGAAGAGAAGCTCCATGAAGATGCAATTGCCGACCGCGTGGGCGAGGCCGTCTGTGAAACTTGCCAAGGTCAACGCCTGGGACCCATTGGACGAAACATTCGTCTCGAAGGCAAAGGGTCGACCAAGTCTTTCCCTGAACTCTTGTTTTTACAACCCGCCGAGAGCTTAGCTTTCTTGCATAGCCTTAAGCTAGGCCCACGCGAACGCGCCGTGGCCGACGCGCTCATTCCTGAAATTGCCGCTCGTCTAAGCTTCTTAGGCAGTGTCGGACTTGGTTACCTCTCACTGGACCGTGCAGCAGACACGCTCTCAGGGGGCGAGGCCCAACGCATCCGACTCGCTTCACAACTTGGCTCAACGCTTTCGGGAGCACTCTACGTGCTCGACGAACCCAGCATTGGCCTGCACCCAAGGGACAACGATCACCTCATTGCCTCGCTGCGCGCACTCCGGGATCGGGGTAACACTGTGCTCGTGGTTGAACACGACGAAGACACCATGCGCGCTGCAGATTTAGTCGTCGATCTAGGACCTGGGGCTGGTCGACATGGCGGACATATTATCGCGCAAGGAAATGCGGCAGCAGTGATGCGTGCTGAAAATTCCTTAACGGGATCGAGCTTACGTGAGCCCATGAAGCACCCGATGCGCGGGAAACGTCGCTCGGTTTCAGATCGCGGAGAAGGTTGTCCTGAAAGTTGGGTTGAATTAGAAGGTGCCGCCCTACGTACACTGCGTGGTTTCGATTTACGCATACCACGAGGTCGACTCACGGTTGTCTCCGGCGTTTCCGGGGCAGGCAAATCAACTCTCATTTCTGACCTACTCGCACCGATTGCCCAATTTGGTATCCGGAAAGAAAAAGATAAAGTTACGGGCAAAGAAGGCTTGAGCATCCTTGGCGGGTTGAAGCCTGCCTTCAAAACGCTAACAGGTCTCAAAGGGCTTCGTCAGCTCGTCGTTGTCGACCAAGACCCGATTGGAAAAACGCCTCGGTCGACTCCCGCCACGTATATTGGTGCATGGGATCTTATTCGTGAGCGACTCGCGCAACTTCCGGAGTCAGCCATTCGCGGGTATAGTGCTAGCTTCTTCTCTTTTAATACTAAAGGTGGACGGTGTGAGACGTGCTCAGGAGCCGGTCGTATCAAACTCGAGATGAGCTTCCTCGCAGAAACGTACGTGCCGTGCGAAGACTGCGGCGGCAGTCGCTTCGGCCCGATGGCCCGTGAGATTCGCTGGAACGGAAAATCAGCGCCCGAACTGTTGGCGATGACCTTTGAAGAAGCCGCCGCGTTTCTTTCGTTTGATGCAAGACTGCGTGACCTTTGTGAATTAATGGCAAAAACAGGGTTGGGCTATCTAACCCTCGGACAAAGTAGTCCGACGCTTTCTGGCGGCGAAGCCCAACGACTGAAACTCGTGAGCGAACTCGCTCGTGGTCTCCCAACGTTCATGGACCGTGCGCGTGGGAAAATTCGCCCCAGTCTTTACCTGCTCGAAGAACCAACCATCGGACTTCACCACTCCGACTGCCGCAAATTACTTGAGTTGCTCCATGCCCTTGTCGACCAAGGCCACACTGTCGTGGTCATCGAACATCACCCAGACGTACTCGCTGAGGCAGACTGGCTTGTTGAAATTGGTCCTGAAGGTGGCATGGAGGGCGGACACTTGCTTCACCAAGGCACCCCGGAAGCACTGTTAAAGAAAAAAGGGTCCCCTACAGCACCTGCTCTCGCCCAAGCATTGAATATTAAGTTGGTCTGATTTACGCTCTTTGGGGTTAAATAACCAACCTGCCGCTGCATGCGCCCTCGCCCTTCTAGACCGGTCAAAAAACCTTCCCGTCGTTCGCACACGAAGGACCTGCTGGCTATTTTAATTTTGGCCCCTGCTGTATGGTGGGTTGGTTCAATCGCGATGACTCAATACGACCAGCGCGTCGCCGCAGCCCGCATCGAAGGTAAGAGTTATAGTATCGTCAGCGAAATTTTGGGGAGAGAGCAGGAGCCTCTCGCCGTCGACACAACACCTGTCGTCGACCTTACGCCTGTTAAAACACCTGATAAGGAAGTCGTGGCACCTGTCGTCACAGAGACGAAACCGAAAACAAACGAAGAACCCATTGTCGCCAACGAAGAACCGTACCCTTTCATCGGTGCACCCCTGCGTGACCCGAAGCAACTGGCAACACTCGTAAACGACACAGCGCTGCGTATTGGCGATGGCAAATGGGAGAATCATCTTTCGCGTTTAGAACGCGGGTTTGTTCCCGCCTTTAAAGCGACCTCACAGTCCAACAAAGAAAAGCGCTACGACCGACTTTGGGAAAGTAAGTACTTCTCACTGGGTGCAACCCAAGAAGCTTTTATCCGGCGCGTAACGCCGAATGTGTTGCGCTCATTGGCTCGTGATGAAGACACTGGACAGTTCTTGCGGGAAGTGATGGTTGACCCGGTCGCGCTCGAAACCTGGCTACAGACGGTAAAGGCTGAAGATGACGTCGAAGCTGGCTTGCGCACTTGGGCTAAACTCTGGCGCGATGACCCCAAAGAATTACGCGGCAAATACCTTAATCTCCAAGTCGCCATGGCAGTCGTCTACGACCGCCCTA